>CAIJNR010000029.1 GCA_903822055.1 uncultured Francisellaceae bacterium
AATTTGATTTAATCGCTAACATCTCGTTCTGCTTGAAATTTTTCTGTAGATGAAAATAGAGCTTTTCCAAATAACTTTGTTTGCTTACCCAGCGTTTCCACTATTGGAACTTGCCTTAACGCTACATTTTTGTTGTATATTTCATCCATATCTTTTTGCTCATTATTGGATTGTTCATCTAATAATTCTTTTTTATTTAACAGATCTATTTCGGCTTCCATTAAATTATAGTTCACTAAATTTTCGTTTTGCTGTTTTTCATTTTTTAATTTCTCAGGCATATTTTTAATATCCAAACCATCATTATTGGCTTTATTATGTACAGAATCTTTATTAAGTTGATTTTGGTTCTCAACTTCTTTTTTATAATATTTATGTTGAGCGTCTTTAAGTATATTATAACCTTGGGTTAACTCTTGTTCTGATTTAAAATTATGAGTTTTAACGTAATTGATTAACGATTTTGCTCTGTCGTCTTTATATTCGTTTAAATATTCTTGTTGCTGAGCAAATAACTTGCCATCTTTTGGCTGGGCATCTAAAATTTTAGCAGCATTGGCACGCCCTATTATACCTTTTCCACTAGATGCCGATTGATGAGCAATATAATCTAAGGCAGACTCCGTCTCGTTGGTTCTTTGATCTAACGTTCCACTTATTACCATGCTGGCAGCTGTAGAAAATCGTTCCGCATTTTGCAAATGTGCGTTATAGCTCTCGCGATAAGTCTTTGCTTGTTCATATGAGCTATTAATGCTATCAGCTAAACCTTTTTCTGCTCCTTGGCTATCATTAAATTGTAAATTTTTAAATGCACGTGCTACTGAATCAGCATTTTCACTATAATTATGACTTTTCGCTAAATCCTGTAATTTAGAATGATCAATATGCTTACCAGAACTTGTAGTATAATTACCATTAGCATCAACTTTGATACCGGCTGATGCAAATCCTTTATTAAAACCAACACCACCATAAGCACCAACCCCTAGTGCTAAACTAAATGCCTCTTGATCTGTAACTCCCAATTTTTTTTGAATTGTGTTAGCCAAACCAAGTGTGTCGTGAATAATTTTTCCTTCACTGCTGTTCTTGTCTATTCCATATGTTGCACCTTTAGAAACACCTTTATTTACCCTAGTTAATAAATCAACCGCATCTCTTTGAGTCGAGCTAATACTATTAGCATATTCATGCCCATCACTTTTTGCTAACGATTGTTCTTTAGACGCATTTTCGTTTAATTGTTGCGCCACATGAGAACCACTTGCAATTGAAGTACTAAAAGTAGAGCTAGTTTTGCCTTCACCGCCTTGATAAATAGTATTGTCGGCATTATTGGTAACTATAAATCCATTTTCCGAGTTGCGCATGAACTGGCCAGATTGATGCATGGTATTACGATCAATTTTAAAGCCTGATTGTTGATGGACGCTTGATGTATCGTATTGAACATTACCAAGACTCAAATTACCAGACACTAATTCACTTGCAGTATTGCTTGTGATCCCTTGAATACTAGAAGCCAAATAACCTGATAAATTAGATAATCCACTTAAAGTGCCAGTTACCACGACTCTTGATAATACCGGTACACTTAACGATAGCCAACCGGTAATTGCTTGCATGTTTTCGTTCACTTCAGACATTGCTAAAGAATTAATTTGGTTAAGCCCATTACCGTCCAATATTCCTGCTGTTTTATGTTGCGCCCAAATAGTACACAACAAATTTAATACCGCAAATAATATTGGCCAAGACTGGATCCATATTAATTTCCTAAAATACATACCAACGAGTACATAACCACCAGGCAATGGTGCTAAGATCCACACAAAAATAAATGAAGCATAAAGAATACATTCAAATACTGTTTTTAACATCGGCAAAAAATCTGCCGCCATAACCCCTGCCGCTTCCATGGCACTACGTTGTTGCAAATTAGCTTTGGCATTTGCATAGGCTTGCCCATATTCTGCCATTTTAGAGTGGCCGGCACTGCGTAGTGCACCCAGCATCATTTCTTGTTGTAATAATTTAGTGGAGTTTTGGGAAATGCTAGTTAATAATTTATATGATTGCGGTAAACTAGATAGAAATGTATTTTTAGCTAAAATCGCTTCCGGTGATCCTGGTTGAATAGAAGATTTTTTATTAGCAAAAAACAATTGTCCATATTTTAGAGCAGCTAAATCTACTTGCTTTGTCCATTCAGCCTGTAATAATTGAACGCCCCTAGCACAAGTTACAATTTCATTTAGCTTAGGGTTGGCATTTTGATCTTTATATAAAAATCCTAAAATTTTTGATGGTTTTCCAGAAACCAACCCCCAAATATCATCAGTTGTTTTTAAATCTTTTAATGAATACTTAGCTCCAATCATTGCATCATATACCACACATTGCTGAATGAAGCGCTCCATATTAGAATTAAAAGTTGGATCGACTATTTTAAATTCACGAGCTTTAGCTAATAAACGTGACGCAAAAATACTTCCATGTTGATTGTAAGGTAGGTAATCAGGTAATCTAAACACCGATTCCATCTTTTTAGTAAAAGCATGAGAAAAGTTGCTAATTGCGCTGGACGTTATAGCTAAGGCTAACGGTACATTATCCACTTTATAAGTTTTTATTGGTAGAATTTCGTCTTTAATAATTAAACTAGATCTTGGTCCAAACAATAAAGTAGTGGTTAATAAAAACCAACCGAACCACATCATTCCCACTTGGATAGAGCTGCGCATATACATAAGCGTTGAGCTCCAAAGAACTCCAACCACTCCGGTTAAATGTAACAAACTATTGGCAAATCCTTGATCTAAAGATAAGACCATAGCAATTCCATTAAAAATATAATGTAACGCTTCGCCACCGCCATAAGTTATAATTATATTTTCTGCTGCCATTATTCCACCGTACTAAAAAACACCCCATTTAATTGTTTTTCAATAAGCCCACTACGCTCAATAACTGCAAGGGTTGTATTTAAATATTGATAAAGCCCTTGTCGTTTTTGATAAATTAATTGTTTAGATTGACGCAAACCATTAATAAATGTTTTAAGATCTTGCTCGTTCATTTGCACACTACGTAAATTTTGCAAACTGTCTGTGACTACATCTATAATTCTCTCTAAATAACTAAACAATAAATCGTAAGCGATAATTTCACTTAATTCAGTGGCAACAATTGGAGCATTGTCTTGAGTAAATGCGGATTGAATAGCTATGATCTTTAAAATAGGAATTTTAGTAGAATTCACAAGGCCAATTTCTTGAGAAGTCACTTCTTTAGATTCATCGGTTAATTTAGTAGCAATACTACGAACCAACTCATCAACTCGATATAATAAAGAATTTCCCAATTTAATTTCGATTTCTTTGGTGGTGGGATTTAAACACTGATCTGCTTCATATAGATCACAACGATAAATGGTGAGCTTTCCACCTTCAACTATCGCTTTTAATGTTTCTTGTTTGGTAATTAAAGCCTCTAAATATCGTGGTTTGGGTGTGGCGTTGATCCCACTACCTTCCATTTTACGAATTATCGTACCGGATAATGACATAAATAGTTCAGCTAAATTATTATCGTTAGCAAAAAAGTTGTTTTTTTTAAGTGCTTGCCAGGTTAGATTATATTGAGTACCTAATTGATCCTTAAATCCTGGAGTGCTGTTTTTTTGTCCATTGACCTCAGTATGTTTACCCTCCACCCCACAACCTTGTCTTGCGGCGGCAAAATCACTAAATTTACCATTAGCCAACCCAATATCTTGGCATAATGCTCGATTAGAAGCTTCAGTTCTTGGCCAAACACTACCAACGAGACTTGCCGCTGCATTACAAGAATTTATGTTCATATTGTTCACTTCTTGAGCCATGGACATTAATTGATCTATCGCACTTTTAATTTGTGGAGATACGGTTTGTAAAGCAATCGATATTCCCATCCCCATAGCTTTACTGCCAATATCATTTACTAATTTTAAAAATGCCTCAGCATCTATAAAGCTAAAGCCCCCAGAATGCAGATCAATGCTACCGCAACCTAATTTCATAGAAGGATTCTGCAAACTAAGCATGTTATAATTCTCAACTGGATGCCTAGCAATTAAACTACCTCCAGTATAATAACCACCACTTTGATCCCTAAAAGCCGTACCGCTACTTACGTTAGCATCATAACCTTGAGCTGAAAAAAATTTATTTAAATCATCTTTCATGCCAGCAAAGCTAGCATTAGTTATTAACAAACCACTAATAATGCTTATTATAATTTTTTTAAACATTACGGCTTGCTCCCTAAATTCAATGCTAAGCTAATGCGATCGATTAATTCTTGCTCAGAGATCAGCCCAAAAGTAATCGGGATCGTTTGGCCAGTTGTCGGATTGGTGAGCATTAAAGCTGGGACTGCATAAATCTTGAACCGCTCCGATATACCATTGTTAGCTTTAGCATCAGGGTATTCTTGGATGCTTTTACCGTCTAAAGTAATTGCTAATACTTCTAATCCATAACGCTTTGCAAAATTGTTAACTGTTTTAGCAAACTCATGACAATAACTGCACTGGCTTTTAAAAAAGAAGATCAAACCATAATCTTTAGCTACTTCTTTCATTTTGTTATTAATATATTCTTGCTGCTCACTTAAATAAATTTGCCTACCTAAGTGCGATATTGGTTGTTTAACCGTAGGATCTAATTCTGGGTAATACATTAAAGTTCTTTTCCAAGTATTAGCAAAAGTGCTCGCATTCCTCAATAACTGTTGCTGCATTTTTAAATATGAAGCAACATTAGGGATAGTTGGTGCCACTAATGCTTGTTTTAAATTAAAATCCAATTGCTGCTGATAGTTTGCAATAACGGCAACTGGATCAGTTGGATTTGTGGTAGAATTAGTATCATTTTCTAGTTGTTGCTTTGATTTTAATCGTAATGCTTCCTCATACCAAAACCAGCCTTCAGCTTTTTTATGATAAAATTGATCTATAGCATAAGAGTTGCTCATATAAAAAATCAAAGTAATTAATAGCAATCTAAGCATCGCGACGATCCTCTTGTTTAACTGTGCCACTTTCTAGCAAATTAAATTTATCTTTAATTTGTAAATTTAATTTATTGGTGTCAATAGGCTTTACTTTTTGTATAACATCTGCAAACAATTCGCTTAAATTCATTTGCTCAAAATTTAATCTGGAGAGTTCGTCAACCGTAAAGCCTCGACAATCCGGAGATTCAGCGCTTCCCCACCCAATACCTATTTGCCCTCTACCTTGCTCGTGTAAAATTCTTGCAAGTTTTGATGTAAAACAACAAAAAGACGTTTTCTTTTTAGGAATAACTAATAGTGCTTTTTCTGTATTATACTCACCAACTTCATGGCATAAATTTTTATAGCGTTTTTCAGCCAGCAATTGTTCTTCTTCATTGCAGCTAGTTAATTTAAAGTCTGTTCCCCAACCTCTTAACTTTTCACAACAGTCTTTTACTCCCCAACCGGTTTTACGACATTGATTATTTTGCCCCCTAAATAAATTGTTAATTCCACCTTGTATTTCTTTGTGCAACTCACCAAAAATACTTAACTCTGCGATACTGCCCGCAAATTCATTATTATTGGAATGTGGCAAGCCACCACATTCGCCATTGATCCCAAACCATTTAGCATTGTTTACATCTTTAACTTCTTCGATAGTTTTGTCTGGACATTCTAAACGTTGCTTCCAAATATAACATTTATTATTAACTTCAAATTTACAGCTAGATCCAACGTGTTTACAGCCTTGTTTTAAATATGAGCCACAATTATTTAAACATGGATACTGGCAACTGTAGGTGTCTTGATATTTCCAACATTCTCTCGTAATTGTTTCGCCTTCAATAGTTTTAGGCTCTTTGTCAAGACATTCGGTTTTAATTAATTTACATTCGTTTTTTTTAATTCTTGCTTCCAAATGCTGACAATTAGACACCCATTCGTCAGGAGTGATATCAACTTTTCTAGGAATGACATGAGTAACATAATAACGTTGTGCTTTGTCACAAGCACAATCATCCCCATTATCACAAGCATACATCCTTGTTTCCCAACCATACTTACAGTCACCAATAGTATACTCGTGCCCACCACATCTACTATATAATCTTTGGGTGCGAGCTTCTGGAGTAATTGTAACTGTTGGTGGTTTTAAATACCTTATGCACTGAAACTTTTCGGCATTCCTTGAAGCTTCGCATTCAACTTTCGTCACTTTGTTGGTTTTTTCTACAAAAGCTTTACCTTTAATCGCTAGAATTTCTTGAGCACGACTTTCTAACAATAAACCTCGCTTAATTAATGGACTTTCTACTAATTGTTGCACCCTGGGTCTCTTATTATTAGTATTAATTAAAGTTTGAGCAACATTTTCTCTTACTAAACCTTGTGTAGCAGCTGCATTTAACTCTTTGTCTTTTAAAGTAGTATTGTGTTGCCAAGCAGCATGTTTTTCTGGCTCTTTTATATAAGCAGGTGCCGAATGATTTTGCCGAGCTTGATTTGGCTGTGGTGTGTTTGATTTCAATTTTTCTGCCAACTTTTTACCCTCCAGATAATCATTTTCTGGTTTGCCAGCATAACTATTAGTTACAATTAATATACCAAGTAAAATTATTTTAATATTAACAATATTATTCGGCAGCATAAACATCACCTCGCCGCTTGACAATATTAATGGCCTCGCTCCAGCTAATATTGCCGGACAGTTTATCGTAATGATTATCGCTAGATGCTATAACAAAAGTAGGCACTTGTTTGACTTCATATTTGTTAAACAATTCCGGATCGACAATAACACCATACTTAGCGATAGTTATTAAATCTTGCAGCACCTTGGTGGTTGTTTTATGACTATCGTTCACGAAACCGCGCAACACCACCTGAGCATTTAATTCTCGGCTTTGTTGTAGTAACTGTAGTAAGCTTTGTTTAGGCATAGATAGTGATATAAATACATAATGTTCACAGATGGCGTTAGCAATTGCTGTATTCATTAACAATATTATAATTAACACTGATTTTATTAGCGTTTTTTCAAAGTGCACAACAATTTCTCTTCTGAAATATAATAAAGGCAAAATCCTCGCCATTTACCGGAAACTCTCGACCAGACTCTAGTAAAACACTACTTCGACCGAATGGATGGCATCCTAATGCTTTGTTAGTTGCAGGAACCGGGAAACTAAGTTGTAGTCGATATTGAGATTTTTTTACAATTGGCATTGGATATTTTCCACATAACGCTTCCTTGCCGGACGTGCCCAACAACATCATTTGCCGATGTAATTTAGCGATAATTTTTTCAGTGATTAACAACCCAGATCCTACTCCGCCGGAATGATGCTCAATAGTACCGCTAAATGGATAAACACCACCTTGGCACCCCGCACACCAAAACATCGGATCTAGTGGTAAACTTGCACTACTTGCAACGCAATCAATAGCACAAGCGGCTTGTGCTATTGGGTTTGCAAATAATACGCTTTCCGGATTTAGAAAAAATCCTAATTCATCATCATTCCAAGTGGGATCTAGTTCGCTAAACCATGCTATATCGATACTTGATTTATCTAAACAAAGGAAATCAACCAGCACCTCTAACCAATGCATAACTGGCCAAATATACCAATGAACATGATAAAAAGCGTGTTCTTTGCCATTTCGAGCTTTGGTTGTTGAGGTGTGCACGCCTTTAGTTGGTAAATTTACGCCTAATTTAACTCCCCCCATGCTTACCATACAGAATGGCTCACGAGTAACATCTACAATTCTTGCAGGTTCCCAAAATCCAACTGCGATCCCAGGAATCGGCACAGAAACACCTAGCGGCGTTTGTTTTAGACAAGAACATAATGGAAATGAAGGATTATCGGTATCTGGCAACCCTCTGGAGCTTACTTTCATGGAACCAATGGAGATCGGGAATATACAAGACCAACAAATATCTGTTATTGGATTAATAAATTTGCCATGACACTTGCCTGCCCAACTATTATTAGTAATTAAATATAAAATGCAAAATACCAACCATTTACGCATCTATTCTCCCAACGCCACTTCAGTAATGGTTATTTGTTTTTGCTGTAAATTAATAACTGCCGGCAAGGCTTTAATTGAAAGTTTTTTTATAATCTTAGCTTGATTATCAAAATAAACTGGCACCTTTAACTCTTCCATTAGTTTAATTGCAGAGCCTTTAACTAAAATTAATTTACCGGAATTAACTCCTTGCTTTTTAATCCAATCAATTTGTTTAGTGTCATCACCATCAAATAAAACCCAACGACGGCGAGTCTCAATTATAGAATCAAATGGGTTAACTTTAGTAAAGGCTTTATAAAAAATTCTACCATTATGATCTTTTAAATCGGTTGGCCAATAAAAGCTTGGATCATAATTGTAATGACGTGTCTTTTTACAAGTTGGCAAATTAATGCCTATTGGATTATGTAAAGAGTTATAGGTTTTTTTTAATAATTTTTGCTGTTCCGCCATTAACTCTCCGTTTAATTCCATACTCACCAATTTTGTTTTAATAACTTCCAACAAATCGCGCTCTTTAATAGTAAAAACTTGTCCATACACCCCTAAATCTTTAGCTGTCGCTGCAATGCTAAATAGGATCATAACTACAGTTAACCAAATGTTTACCATAATGGTTTAACTTTACCGATTATTTTATTAATATTTACTAACCCAAACTCCAAATAACGAGAATCAAACGAATCGACATGAGTTGCATACACAAAGATCCAACCAGCTGGAATTGTTTGACTTTTAACTGGTGTTAACGGCTGATCACCTTGAGTATGCGTTCTTAATTTTCCAATCAAATGATCATTGATCCAGATTTGCTCATTTATGATCTTAATATGATCACCAAACACACCGCCGACAATTTTAATAAACCTGGTATCATGAACATATTTAGTGTCATGCTTGCCAATTGCAACTAATTGATTTTTTTGTGGAGTAAAATTTTGATCTTTAATTAACCAATATACTTTGTAAGGCAAGCTGTCACTTGCTGCATATAATATGCCACTTTTAGACCATAAAAGTACTACAACAACAAGTAATAAGGTTTTACCAACGTGTGGTAATCTGGGTAATACATTACTCCTCACTTAATTGCTCCAATGCGTCACTTAACTCCACACCCTCATTCACTAAATTTCGGATCTTAGTAAATTCTTTAGCATCAGTTGTGTACAACAGCTGTGAGTATTTATCTAAAATCAACCTACCAACCGCAAAACCACGTGGACCGTAAATAAAACATTCAGCGTATTTACCTTTAACGGTATGGACATTTTTTAATAATTTTTCCATAAACAAAGACATGTCGCCTATTCTTTTAGAGCTTTTCAGATGTGAAATTGATGATCCCTTTTGCTCTAAAAGCACCATCCAATCTGAATTTTCAAAGGCAGCTTGTGCTCCAGGGTTAGCATAAAAATCATTGATAGATTGGGTGCCAACAATTAAAGCTCCTTGATATTTACGCAATCTACGAGCCGCTGTTTCAATAAAAAGTCCAGATTGACCACCGCGCAATAAATCCCATGCTTCATCTATTACTAATTGCACTTTAGTTGTTCGATCACCCATATAAACAGCATTCGTTACTTGTAGGATCATAATTTGTACCATTACTGCTTGTAAATCATGACGTTCTTTTAATTCTTCCATTTCTAAAACTACCATGCTAGCACTTAGATCTATATTACAAACTCCATTAAAAAAGCTGCTATACGTTCCGTTTTTAGTGTACGGGTATAACATAATACTAAGATCACAAGCTCGTACATCATTCATAGATCCGAGGATCGTTGCCACATCATCAATAGTTGCCAAGTTACCATACTCTTTCCACACTATTTGAATTGCCTTCTCAATTAATGCATTTTCTAAATCATTAGTGCCATGCAATGGTGCCGCCATTAAAGAAATAATTGGTTTAACCATAGATAAGGCTAACAACGTTTCATCAGGATCGAGTGGATCTGTAGGAATATGAGTAAATGGATTAACGCAAATTTGCGATTTGGTTGTAAACTCAATATAACTTCCACCCAACTGTTTAGCTAACCGTTCAAAACTATGCCCTACATCTAATACAAATACTCTGCCACCCAAACTTAAATTGCTTTCAACTAATTCTTGCATAAAAACAGATTTACCAGATCCGGATTTACCGGCAACCGACACATTAAAATTCCCACCAAGATTATCAAAACAATCAAAATAAAATATTTGACCCCGAACACCTGCCAATAACATTCCTGGAGTATTAGAGCCTAACCATTCACCTTGAATTGGTAATACGTTAACCGGCTCATGCGATAAGGTGGTTTTTAATTTGCCAAATTGTTTTTGATCATGATGAGCTCCTTCTCCCCACATTAACGGCATACAAGAAATAAAACTTGGCAGTACCGTAAACTTTTCTGGCGCAACCATCCAGCCACAACCTTGAAATAAACTTTTTAAGCGACTTTCTGCAATTTCAATTTCGTAAGGTTTAGAAAATAATAAAATTTTAAATTGGCTACGAACTAACCGCTCACCATTATCAAATTGTTGTCTACAATATGACCATTCCCTAGCCTCTTTTACAATTGATGGGATCCATTTACCAATCACTGAATTTGCTTGTTTTTCAATGTTGGCACATTTAGCTAACATTTTAGACTTTAAAGTTTTCTCATCAGGAATATGTACTCCATAATGCAATACAAACGGAGTTACAACTTGTGTGCCACCTTGTAAAAACTCTCCAACAAAATGGCTCATTTCGCTAAGCATCCAACTATTAGGGTAGGTTTTAACCCCATACACTCTAACAACATGTGGTTCATCAGTTGTAAAAGTAAGCTCACGAGTCGTGACTTGTAATTCGGTATCAAAATCTAATAATTGCTGACTAATGGGATCTGATGGGTTGTAGTTAAACTCTCTATAATCAACCTCTAATGTTGGATTAAACAGCGGATGTAGTTGTTTAATAAGATCTGCCGCATATAAACTCTGACATTGCATGTCGAGACTATTAAATAATGTGATTACTCGCAACCTTAAGGCACTAAGTTCATGAAGTTGTACCGGATTTAAATTGCTTCCAGGAATTGATACAGAAATAAATAATAAAAAATTTCTAACAACTAGATCGGAAGTTGCAGATGGTACGGCAAGCTTGGCAAAATACTTTACTCTTTTAGCAGCCAATTTTTGAAATATACTAGTACTATTAGAGCGTGCTTGTTGCCAATTACTTAACATTTCCCCAACTTTTGGACTAGCAATTAACATAAATTGAATATTAGAGCCAAGCGGCAACTCATTTTTAAACAGCGCATGTAATTTTTGCTCCGTAGCTTCATCGCAACCTAAGACTGGTAGTGCTTGTAACACAAAGCCACTACTATTTTTATTAATAAATATTCCGTCTTCTTCGGCAATATATGGTAAAAAATCTGCCAATGAATATTTAGCTAATAAATTATTTATGATCTTTAGATCTTGCTGCATCATGACTGTTTGCTCTCCCAGTGGCTCTTTTCAATTACTTTGTTGATGTACTGCTCTTCTCGATAACAATCAGCACCATCCATAAACCCATTCAACCAAATGCGTAAAGTTTTTTCCGGAACTCTTACTAATGGTGAACCTGAATTTAATTCATTATTATGAGCCACTAATGCCGGTGATTTTTGTAAAGTTGCAGCTATTCTGCCATGTTGTTTTTTAGGCACTCCATTTAAATTACCAAAATCCACTTGCTCATTAACGTAGCTTACGGATTTACATTGAATGCCACTTCCGGCAGGACAACTAAACTGATTTTTATAGGGAGCACAACCTGTAATTAACCATAAGCAATTAACTATTACTATGAAATGTTTGATCATTATTTATTGTTCCTCCAATAATCACTAGCTTGTTGTAAAGCATTGTTGGTAACTTCCCAATTTGCCTGTTCTTGGGCTGCCTCTACTCGGGAATCATTTCTCGTTTTAGCAATTGCTTGTTTTACCATAGTGCCACCAAAATCAACTCCTTCACTAAAAATTACATCTACTATTTGGCCGGCATCGACTTGAATGATCGGTTGCAACTGTTCAGCTTTGTTAATGTAATACTCAGATACTCGATCTAAGGCACGAGATGATCCTTCTGCCATGCCTGATTTAAATAGCTGCTCTGATGATTGAGTTTTATTATTACCAAAAAGACTCGTAGGCGAACTAAGATTTTGCCTATTAAGTGGTGACAATACATTACCTATTCCACTAAAAATACTGCCCCACAAACTTCTAGCTAAAAATGCAGCATCTTTAGAAACTACTGTGCCACGAATACCTTCTTTACCATCAGGTCCTGCGATAAATCCTGCAACCTGAGTTTCAATAATTTCACTAGTCGCTCGCTCTACACAAGTTAATTTTTCTAAACGAGCATGGACTCGCTCGCTTGCTAAATTACCGTAAACTCCGGTTGTAAGATGACAATCTTTTACATCACTTATAAAACCACGTGGTAAAGTACCAAAATCTACAATTCTTAATAACATCGGAGTTGGGTTGCCTTGCGATGAAATTGCCGTTAACGCATCAACCCCAGATAACAATACGGCTTTTGCAAAGCTGCCGGCAGGAATGGTGTTTTCAGTGGTTTTAAGTTCTCGTTTATTAGTAGAAGTTAAATTAAGTCTAACCCGCATAATTTGAGGAGGTGCTACTATATTAAACTCATTTGCCGCTTGAGTAAAAGACGCTTGCGGTAATTGCTGCTGTTCCCGGAGATCTGCTAATTCTTTAGCCATATCATCCATTAAACTAGATTTTGTAGCCTCGCTTTGTTGCTCTTGTTCAAATTTTTGTTTTAACTCAGTTATGTTTTTGGTTAATAGTTGCTGTGCATCTTGCATTTGATCACGCCATACTTCCTCAGGAGTTATACGTTTGCCGGCAGTTACAATGTTTAGCTCGCGAGGTGCTACAGCCACTTCTTTAACCTTAGAATTTTTATTTAACGAAAAGATACTTAACAACACGATGCCTAATGTTGCTACCACTAAATACCCTGCTATTAATTGCTGTTTATATTTGATCAACTGTACTGGGTTAAAATTTAAGAACGACATTTATATAGCTCCAGGTTTAACAATAAACAATTTTACCGGCACTTTTGTTAACAACTCTTTTGTTTCAAGGGCAATTGCTAAAATAGTTGGCTCCAACAAAAAATCTTTTTCATTAACAATTAATGATTGAGTGGTTTGATTAGTAAGGGTATAAATTTCACCAACCAGATCTGAACCAAGATATTTGGCAATTAACTGGATCTTTAAATCTTTACGATTTTTGATGGCTGTTTGTTCATAAATAGTTGTGAAACCTTTTTGACTTTTACCACCAGCCATCGCTGTCATTAATTCAATCACTTGGTTTTGATTGGAACTCGTATATTGAATTTGAGAACTAGACTTCTTTAAAGCGTTTAATTTTAATAAAATTGTTTGAGGTGTTATTTGACTGCTGGTTAATTCCAAATCAATGGTATGGCCTTTTTCGGTTAAAAGATTTAAATACATTTGTCCGGTACTATTTGGAGTCACAAAAATTTGTCCGGTTTGTTCTTCAGTTTCTATAGTAAACTTACCTGCCACACCAAATGCCTGCATGATCCGATCATTGTCAATAACAATTCGGTTTAACTCGTTAACCCCCACTTCTGCGTTTACTTTTTGATTTTCTAACACTGATTTAGTTTGAAGTGCTAAACATACGCTAGGAATAATTATTATTAATAATTTGATCCAATGTTTAATGTACATAATCCTCACTCGCTATTAATTTAAAACTCTCAATCAACAATCTACCGTGCTGATACTTAAATTGTAATTGGTAGCTGTCTTTGGTCTGTTTGATTTGTTTGCCTGCAATAAAGCTTGTAAAAATTCCGATTGTTGTCGTGGTCTTACTACTTTCATCTACTATAATGCGCATTGGTTTAATGTTGGTAGTTAAGTATTCTTTTCTGTACCTTTCTTCTTCGTCAATAAAACGTTTTTTTAACTCTCTATAAAACTCAGGAACTACGTGTTTAAGGATCACGTCTCGTTGGTAAGCAATAGAATCAGCAGTTAAATTTAATAAGTTTTCAACAAAAAACAATGACATTTGTTCCAGGTATTCTTTAGAAACATTAGCTTGATCTAACCAAAAACTTTGTTGTTGGTAAGCGGGAACAATAACAATTCGCTCTTTGTTGTTACACATTTTAAGAGTTAATAATAAATTACTAACCCCCATCACCATAGCTGCCATAACTGCAATATTGCGTTCCTTTAACGCAAGCATTACATGGTTTTTAAAAATACTAAGCTTCACCCTAGAAACTCCCGAACGTAGGAAGGAATATATAAACAATATGCTTTAGTGCTAGTTGGTAAATACCAATAAAACATTTGAGTTATGTTGCAGTCCTGATTGAATTTTTTAATTTTATTTAAAGCAACTGCCAGCAAAATTCCAACTATCACACCGCATAATGGTTTATTTATAAGTCCGCCTAATAAAAACGATCCCAACAATGTCATAGCTTCATCTAATGTAAAGTATAAAAACCTTGCTGGTTGATCTAAATGATTTAATAAAACGTGCTTTGGTTCCATATGTATGCCAATTTATAGAACTATAGGGAAAGCTACTTTAAAGTAATCAAGCAACATCCCGGAACCAACCCCTGCACCCCCACAAATTGCGAGCGGCGTTAAACTTTGTGTCATAAAGCTACGACAAAATCCTACTACCACGCCAACTACTGAAGAAATTGGTACTAAATTATTTTTAATATGACCTACAAATTTGGTGGTGTGGACAGTAAGATCAGCGTCTGCTGCAACTCCTTGTACTGCTGTCATTGCTAAACAAACACTTGGTAAGATTAATATTATTAATCCCAAATAACGATGAAATTCGCTGCTTGGTTGGGATCGTCGCTCCAGATTAGTGTTACACAACATAAAAAACTCCTTCTAAAATTAATGTAAATGCTATTCATTAATAAATAATTTCTCCAATAAAACCCAACTTGGTATGAATTTCTACCATGAAGCCGAATTTTTATATTTCTTAGATACATTTGAGCTGTATGTATTGAAATTCTCAGCTTATTTGATATTTCTTTAATTGACATGCCACTAATCAAAAATGCTCCAATCTCTTTTTCTCTATTGGTTAAATTATGATTTAACATTTGTTTTTTTCTAATGGTGATTCGTTAACTAGTTGGGCAAGGTGATCAAATTTTTTAAACTGTTCAAGCCAAAAATCTAAATCTTCTATCAAATATCGCACAGAACGTCCTATTTTAATAAATGGTGGACAAGGTATGCGATCAAAACGAGCTCCTGTAACACGGCCATGTCGTAACCAAGATTCTCCCATACCTATGTATACGCTAGCTTCCTTGTCTGTTAGTGCTCTTTTAGCTTTAGTTTGAGTGGTACTAGAAAGATCTGAATTAGAAATTAATTTCATATTGAGACGCGCCATAAACTTACCTATGTTTTTCATTAAATTTTCTTCTCTCTAAAACATTACTCTACAACAAAAGATCAAAAAAAGTGATTCCCTGTGGAATCACTTTTTTTAACTTTTTTGTTTAGCATAGTTAAGTGAGGTTCAACTTAAAGATATGCATGACAGTCATGTGCTAATTGATGTAACTAGAGAGTTAAAATGCTTTTATACACTCAAGATAAATACGA
>CAIJNR010000030.1 GCA_903822055.1 uncultured Francisellaceae bacterium
ACTATAGCTGAACAGGTATTATGGTAATGCCTTAGGAATAGAAAATTTATGGGTATAAAATTTCGTAGACAATATAATTTACCAAAAGTCGTAGAAAATATAGCAAAAAATATCTAATGATAATTATGGTTATGCCCTCCTACCAGCGTTAGCTGGAGAGGGCTGTAGTAAGCGTGACTTATAGTTGAGAGTGTTTGGGTGAGGCCTAAATTCAATGTTCACTGAACGACCCTGCAATTAAGGGAGGTTACACTTGAAAGAAGTTTATTACCTAGATATTATTTGCAACATATCTAAATAATAAAAGATTGAAGAATGCGATTAATACTCAATTTAATATAATAATAAAACTATTTTAGGAGCTTGCAGGATGAAATTAAGCGATATACTATCAGAGAACTTTAGTTTAAGTGATTTTATTGAGCAAAAAAGCAGGGCGAATCTTAAAAAACAGCTTGTTGTCACAAATAGTTCTTTGTTTACATTCGTAAAATTTTTGTATGAATCACGCGTTGCTCTATTACCGGCAGAATGGCGGCAAGGAGAAGTGGTTGTTACGGATGATCGGATCTATTGTAAGTGTAAAGATAAACCGTCATACGATTCTGGCAAAAACCTTGGTATAAAATTAGAAGAGCTTGGATATACTTTTTCCAACATACATTTAACTATAGATAAAACATATAACAGAATAGAAGGTGGAAAATTCCATGGGTTGTATATTGCTCATTGCACAGAAGAATGGGTTCATGAAGATAATTCATTAATAAAAATACATATCTATTATAGTGAAAATGGTGTTCCTATACATATACAAGCCAAAAAATATTTTAGTAATGGTACTGTTGAAATCATATCTCTATACGGCAATCAGGAAATTATTGGTAATAGTAAAGTTGTTGAAAACTTATTAAAAACATTTTTACAACAAAAAGAGTCTGAGTATTTAACTGCAATAGGGAATGCTAACAAAATAGAGGGCCAGTTATGTATATTGTTAACGAAATGTTTGGCAAAGATAAAAGATACTAAACTGATTCAATCTTTCACCGCGACAGCAAAAAAGTTTTATTCAGCAATAGATAAAATCAATAAATTAGAGCATCGTGTTCAGGACTTAAGGGGAAAGATTATAACTGGATTAGAAATGGATATACAAAGTCTACATTCTGCCAGTACATTCACAGGTTCCAAACAAAGCAAAGACAAAGGTACAGTCAAAGAAAAACATAACGAAGAGATCGAGGATGCTGATGATCAACAAGAAATTGATATATTAGTTGGTGAGATAAAATCCAATATAACTATAAGGCCACCACAATCTACTGAAGAAAAAACATTTTTACTACAACAATTAGAAATACATAAAACTCAAGTAGAGGAAGGTTTCTTAAATGATATCAAACATGCTCCAAGCTTACTGAAAAGAATCAATCGAGATTTGCTGTTATTATGTGTTAAGTGTGCTGAAAATCAACTGACACCACAAAACAAAAGTTTAATTTTATTTTTACAAACACAAGTTATTAAAACCGATAATACTTTGTACGACAAATTTAAACAAGCCTGTTTAGAAGGTGATGTTACTTTAGTAACACAAATTTTTGATCGTGTTCAACATAAAATTGATCCTGCATTATGCATGGAGATCTTAAAGATTCATGTTGATGAAGATTTTCGCCCGACAAAAAGTGGTAGTGATTGTACGAAAATAAACAAGAATAAAAACTTAACAGAAATAATGAAATTTTTATATGATAATTCTGCTGTTTATAAAAGTGCTGCCACCAAGTATGTGAAGTCAGACATGCAAACTATGGGTCTTTGTTGTGTAAGACCTCTTATTCCAGAGGTTTCACAAGAAAAACAATATATATCTACTTTGTTGAGGCTAGCTTATCAAAAAAATTTTCCATTATTTGAAACAATGTTACATCACGGAGTTGGTGAACATAGTATTGGGATATTTTTGCATAATGGAACAAGAGTGATACCAATATTACCTGCTCTATTTGCACATGGCGTTGACATGAAATACATAATGGCATTAACAGAACGCGGTGCAACGATCAGTAATAATACAGTATGTGAATTTTTTTGGAAACCAAGCGCAGACGATCCAAATATTACCTCAGAAAATGCAGAGTTAGCTAAAAAGAGTATTGTGTCGTGTGGGGTATTACATAGTCATGACAGAGCGGCTACACAACGGCATAGATTACAAATGCAATTACAACAGCGACAATTAGAAAGAGGCGCTGTTGTTATCAAAACAAATAAAGACATATTTGATAACGTAAGGTATCGTAATTTTAACTTACCATTATATACATTTATAGTTGGTAGAGACCAACGTAAGTCTGATAATGATATATCCAAAGAGCATGTAAAGTTTTTTGAAGAATTTTTAATTGAACAGTCCTGTTTTGTGAAAATTGTAGTAAGTTTTTCATTGTTGGCACATAAATACTTAGATTTTTCGCCACATGAAGGAATCCTGAAAAAAAAAGAAACTCTTGTTGGAACCCATAATGAAAATAATATTTTTCAAATGATTGAAATGTTGTATAAAAAATGCATAAAAATGATACGTAACGAGAATAAAATCGACGATATCGTTAAGTACCTTTCGTCAACAAAAACAGAAATTGATCAAGTAACCGAACAAGATCTGGGACTGATTCTTTACGATAAAAAAATACTATTATCCGCTTATAATGATAGTTTACTGCTATTGAATATTCAAAAATCGCTTAGTTTCTGTGAGTTACCTGATGGTAGCTTTATTGAAGAAGGAATTTCTATTGTTCCTCTTTATCAAGAGGAGTATCAAAGACGGAGTGTCTCCAGATTGAGGTGAGGACGAAGCTTAAAAATGTAGCATTATTTTTGATGATCTGATTCTGAGTCGTATTCTTAAATTTAGAGATAAGTTGCTGGTCACTAGAAAGTTATTCGTTTAAATCGTAAGGAGCCATGATCAATGTTAACTATAAATAAATCTTACCAATCAGCCTATTATCGTACCAGGAAAGGCAAGACCCCACAATTTATAAAAATAGGTAGCACTTGTTACCCATTTAATGCATCTTTAGGGATCTTAACTAGTAATGAGGAACTAGCTAAAAAAGATCTTCGTTATTTTGATGGTATTTTAGTAGATGGTTCGCCAATTAATTTGCAAAAATTATGTCAACAAAAAGTAGGAGTACATTATCTTATTTCCGAAACAGCTGAAGTTTATCAGTTAATTGATGAGCAATTTGCGGCATGTCCTAAAGAACTTTCTGCTTGGAATGGAGAGAATGATGCTAATGATTATTCTATTTGTATTGAGCTTGTAAATGTTGGACAGGATTGGCTTAGAGTATTTCCTAAAGGACGTGAGTTTAATGTTAAGGTTAATGGAATAAATTTTGTTTACTGTAACTACACTCCAGAACAAATAAATGCAACTACAAAACTTTGTCAATTAATTGTACAAAAGTATTCCATTCACCCTTATAATGTTTTTGGATATAGTGATGTTTCATGGTATCGGGATGAAAAATATATAAGAAAAGATCCAGGACCTGCATTTCCTTGGGAGTTATTTGCTAAAGAAGGTATTGCTATGTGGTATGATGTGACTGGATCTACTATGCATTGTCTACCAGACGATCCTGAAGCAGAAGCTAAAGAAAGGTTAGCTGAATTTGGTTATAAAACCTATTTCCCAGATGCTAACAATAAACAATTAAAAGCATTGGTACAAGCTGTCAAAATTCATTTTAAATTACCTATTGATAGTGAAATTGATTTAAACTTTTTACAAGTTATCAATAGTTTGTGTCAACAAAAGAGACAATACCAGGCTTTTATAAAGCGTAAAGCAAAAGATGAGGAAGTTGCATATAAGTTGGATGGCAGAACATCATTTACTCCAGGTTTTAATTTTCTATCTTTAAACGATGATTTAAAAAAAATAACGCAACCGGAAGCCGTGAATGCAACAGCTTCAACTGATCCAACTGATCTTTCTAATTCTGTTGATTTGTCTAATGCTGCAGAAAATGCAACTAGTCGGAATTTGTGTAAAATTTAGGCCTCACCCAAACACTCTCAACTATAAGTCACACTTACTACAGCCCTCTCCAGCTAACGCTGGTAGAGGGCGGAAACGTTAATATTAATAAAGGTTAAATATGTCTTAAAAAATGCTATGTATTTTCATTAAATTTTTAATTATTTTTATTGCATTATGTAAAAACACTAATTATTAGAAGGTTAATGTTTCCGCCCTCTACCAGCGTTAGCTGGAGAGGGCTGTAGTAAGTGTGACTTATAGTTGAGAGTGTTTGGGTGAGGCCTAAATTAACAAATTAACTGTTCGCTGAACAGCCGTGATATTGTTAAATTTTTAGCGCAAATACACTAAACATTGTTTTTCTTTGTTAAATATCTTAAGTTTATTATATGAATGATTTATCATTAAAATATTTTAAACATTTGAAACAAAACATCAATAAACCATTGATCATGGCTATTTTTGCGATGATATACAGTAATTCTATATATGCTACGACTACAGAAATACCATCACAACAAGAAACAATAAAAAATCCAGCTACAAATCCACCAAAACCAGAACTTGACCAAAAATCAACAAATCAAAATATTTCTAATACAGATAATAGCAATATAAGTAAAAACAATAATTTTATAACTAGCATTGATAATTCAAGAAATTATTTTAATAAAGCATTATCTTTAGCAAAAGGTGGTGACCATAAATCTGCTATTTCTTTTTTGGACTTGGCTATACATCTTGATCCAAAATATGTAGATGCTTATATTGCGAGAGCGAGTTTAGCAGAAAAAAGTGGTAACCTTCAATCTGCAGTAATTGATTATACTCATGCGTTAAATATCAAACCGTCCGATAAGATTTATTATGATCGTGGTGTTATAGAGTTGGCTTTAAGATTATTTGCTGATGCAGCCAGAGATTTTACTAGTGCAATAGAGTTAAATCCACAGTTTGCTAGAGCATATAATGAACGTGGAATAGCTTTTTTAGCTAATAATATGTTGGAAGAAGCAAAAAATGATTTTATACAAGCGTTTATACTTAATGATAAAATTGTATTTGCATTAGAGAAAATTGCAGAAATAAACATGGCTCAATCTCATTTTGATCAAGCTTTAGAAAAATTTAATCAATTAATTGAACTTAAGCCAAACGATGCAAAAGCTTATTTTAATAGAGGACAAGTATATGAATCTCTTCAAATGCATGATCAAGCTTTAAAAGATTATAATACTGGTGTAGAACTTAATAAGAATACTACCAACAAGGATGTCGACAATCCTGATAAACAAGTAAATTCCCATTCTATATAGAGTCATTCCGGGGCCATTAGGCAAAATTTTTTGCATTTCATTTAACTACTGCTATATTTTTAACGATGGTTCTGTTTAGCTAATGCTAAGGAAGGTATTATGTCTGGAAATATAGTTTTATCTCAAGAAAAAAAAAATGATTATGATGAAATACCTTATGAAAGTAATCCATATGCCCAAAGTCACCCAGAACATTTAAGAACTTTAGGTTTTTTATTTGGAATGGATCCTGTAAGTATGGATAAAGCCAGGATTTTAGAATTAGGTTGTTCTTCTGGGGGCAATATTATTCCTATGGCATATTATTCACCTGGTTCTAAAATTATAGGAATTGATAGTTCTAAAGTGCAAATTGAATTGGCTAACTCGTGTGTTAAAGATCTAGGATTAAAAAATATTGAATTTAAATGTTGTTCTATTGCCGATTTAGATGGATCTCTGGGGAAGTTTGATTACATTATTGTTCATGGAATTTTTTCGTGGGTGCCAATTGAGATCAGAAAAAAGATATTTGAAGTTTGTGGCAAATTATTAACCGAGCAAGGTATAGCATATATTAGCTATAATAGATTACCAGGATGGAACATGGTTAAAAGTATTAGAGATATGATGTTATATCATGGAAGCTTTTTTACTAATATTCATGAAAAAATAAATCAAAGTAAGGTTTTCTTAAATTTTGTTAGTTCTAGTTTAGATGGGCAACAATCTCCATTTGCATTATTTTTAAAGCAAGAAATGAAATTATTAGAAAAACAACCAGACTCTTATTTAAGACACGATCATTTAGAAGAAATCAACCAACCATATTACTTTTATGAATTTATGACAGAAGCTAATGGTTATGGGTTACAATATCTTGCTGATTCTAAGGTTTCCAGCATGTTTTTGGGAAATATGCCTCCAAAAGTAATAGAACAGTTGAGTGTTATTAATGATATTGTTAGGCTTGAACAATATATGGATTTTATTTATAACAGGCGTTTTAGAACTACTTTGTTATGTAGAAATAATGTTTCTTTAAATCGTTCTTTAACTGCTGATGATATTAATAAATTTTATTTGATTTTTAAAATAATTCCAGAAAAACCGTTATCAACTATAGATCTAAATAATAAAAAAGAAGATCTGAAATTTTATTATAATAATACCGAAATGAGTGTTTCAACAACCTCACCAACCATGAAAGCTATTTTATATACTTTTGCAGAAAATGTTATTAATCCATTAAAAGTAGAATCCATTATTGAACTTGCATCAAAAAAAATAAAAAATTCTGCTGAACAAATTAAAGTTGATTTGTTAACGCAAGGTATGCAATTTTTTCTTAAAGGATTAATTGACATTTCTTTAGTTAGTAATGTTCATATAAAACAAATTCCATCTAAACCTAAAGTATCCCAATTAACTAAGTATCAAGTAGAAAAAACTCCAAATTTATGGGTTACCAATAACAAACATGAACGTATAAGTATTAATTTTTTTGATAAATATGCATTAAGATATATGGATGGTTCGATTTCTAAAGATCAAATTATATTAAAAGTAATAGAAAATCATGTTAATAATGGAGAGGTTACTTTAAGTAAGGATAATAAAAAAATTGAAGATAAAATCGAAATCAAAAAAGAATTAGAATTGTTTATGGAGCAAACATTAGAACGTCTATTACAAAACTGTTTATTTGTTTTATAGCCTCTGCCGCTTTTTTCTTAGGCCTCACCCAAATACTCTCAACTATAAGTCACGCTTACTATAGCCCTCTCCAGCTAACGCTGGTAGAGGGCATAACCATTGTTATCATTAGATATTTTTAGCTATATTTTCCAGGACTTTTGGTAAATTATTCAGCCATTAGCATTTTTTATAAGAACTATTGAATCTTTATTAATATTAATGTTTCCGCCCTCTACCAGCGTTAGCTGGAGAGGGCTGTGGTAAGCGTGACTTATAGTTGAGAGTGTTTGGGTGAGGCTTAAATTAGTAAATGAACTGTTCGCTGAACGACCCTGAATTAGAGATTAAAAAATTTATTTCTTGATTTATAAATGCAATATATTCAGTGATTTTATGATGATTTTTAAAAATGATTTCCTGCTCTAATTGTTTGCAAATATATTTTAATTTGGAAAAACCAGTATAGCAACAACCACCATGTAATTTATGTACATGGTCCCGCAATTTTGGTAAATCTTTGTTTGCAAATGCAGAATTGATTAATTTTTTTTCTTCAGGCAAGTTAGTAATCATCATTTCAAACAAATCTTTGGCTAATTTTAATTTTCCAGCAGCTAATTTTAAACTCAATTTCCAATCTAAACTTGGGATATTTTGAATAT
>CAIJNR010000031.1 GCA_903822055.1 uncultured Francisellaceae bacterium
CAATTTTCATTCATTTGTTTTAATTTTAAAGTTTATACTATTTAATCCCCAACTGGGTATATTTGCAACCGTTAGCACCCATTGTAAGAACCAACTACCTCGCTGTGGTAATAGTCTTGTTCTCTGTGCCAACAGTTTCTTTCTGCATCAAACATTACGTGAGTAAACCAAGTGTCGTGTCCATTACCGCAGCTTAGTTTATCGTGTTCTTTAACTTTTTGTCCGAATTTATTAACACCCCAAACAACGGGTGCTAACAGCGTGTCATACCCCATTGGGGTTACATGGCTTTTTTGATTATTTTGTAAGTTATTCATCCGTATTACTTTTAATTAAGTTACTACTAAATAATCCCCAACGGGGCATACACGCAACACGTTATGCGTAATGCTTTGCAAACCACTCGTAAAAAGGCAAGTGTTTATCATCTACATTAGTAACATCCATATCACTATCGCTTTCTAATTGTTCAAATTTTCTTCCGTGTATAAATGCCTTTTTCATTTCCTCTCTAAAAAAAGCACTACGCATAACAGCAGATATAAGCAATTGCTCATCGCTATTTTTAGGTTTTTGTTCTAATTCTGTGTTTTCCATTTTATCTAAATTTTAGTTATTAATTAAAAGAGCAACTGCTCATATCTGCGAACCGTTATAAAACAGTTTAATAACCTCGTACCTTCTCGATAAGGTTTAAAACTGAATGTAGCGGTGAATCTATATCCTCTAATTTTGGATTTTCTGATTGCCTTTGAATAGAAATATCTTGCAAGCAATCAGTTACTTTACTGTGTATAATTCCTAATAAACCAGACAAATTATATAAATCATCTTCTTTGCCTAATACAATTTCATCAAAACTTAATTCTGCGTTTATTTTAACTTTTGCCTTCATAAAACCGTTTTATAACACCGCATAAAACCAATAGCGGTTTAAGTGGTGTATGTTAGTGCAATATTTAAAGTTTGTACGCTGGCAACTGCACATAGCCCAATTCGTTATACACAATGCTATTTTTTCGCTCCGATTAACATTTCGTAACTTTCTTTTTTCACCACTAACTCACACCACTCCAAATCTATCATACTGCCAAATGGACTTTCATGTGCAGTTATTCCGAGAGTTCCTTCACTTATGCAATCTAAGTTAAGAACTTTAAATTCCAAAATATATCGTTTTGTTGGTATAGATTTATCATCATAACATGGTTCGCCTACAATAACCAAAACAATATCTCCTTCTTTAACTGTTTTTATTTCATTTTTCATATTAATAAAAATATCCACATCAATAATATCCGATTCTAAATCATTTATAGGAATATTATATGAATCATAGAGAAGTTCTGGTAAAAATTGTTTTAGTTTATTAATAGATTTATCAATATGTTCTTTAGTATAAGATACTGTGTTTTTGTAAGTGCTTTTGTTTTTAGCTAATAATAAATCTATTTCTGCATATAATTTTATAGCAAAATCATTTACTATTTTTTTATATTCTTTTTTATCGTAATTAAATTTTGATAATATTTTTGCCTTCATTTTTTTTATTTTTTAATTAATAATACCGCACTGTGTATAACAACAAATAAAACACATTAAAACGATGTTTTATTTGCA
>CAIJNR010000032.1 GCA_903822055.1 uncultured Francisellaceae bacterium
AGATTAAAATATTTTTATAAAAAATCTGATTATGTAAAACACATACCTAATTTATTAAATTATATTAATAAAACTTGCGATAAATTCCCAGATCCAGAGCTTTTGGCATTAAAAAAATTATTAACAAATTCAACTTGTGGCGTAGCTGAAGGTTAACCATGAAAGCCATGATCTTAGCCGCCGGATATGGTAAACGAATGTTACCATTAACCAATCTTATTCCTAAACCATTGGTTCAATTTAACAATAAATATTTAATAGAATACTCTATAGAAAACTTAAAAAAAGCTGAGATAACCCAACTGGTGATTAATCTACATCATTTAGGAGATCAAATTAAAAACGTATTAGAGAATGGCTCCAGATGGGGAGTAAATATTAGTTACTCAGAAGAACCGGAGTTATTAGATACTGGTGGCGGCATAGTACAAGCAATTAATAAAAATTTATTGGGAACAGAACCATTTATAGTTGTTAGTTCAGATGTTATTTCTGATTTTGATTTTAGCTCTTTACGAACCAAATTATCTAAATTAGCTCATTCAATTTTAGTACCAAATCCTAGTTGTAATCCAAACGGTGATTTTAGTTTAAATAATAACTATTTAGAATTACCAAATAATGATATTAATTTAAATTATAACTATGCAGGTATTAGTATTTTCGATCCTAAATTTTTTTCAGGATCACATGATAAAATTTTCCCATTAGTTAAATGCATAAAGCAAGCTATAAAAAATCAGCAAATTACAGGGGAAATTTATACTGGCCCATGGAAAAACATTGGGACTTTAGAAGATTTACAGCAGGATAAAAAACATGCTATCAAATAAAAAATTTATTTCCGCCTCCATATTATCAGCAAATTTTGCTCAACTTGGCAAAGAAATAGATAAAGTTTTAAAAGCTGGTATCGATTGGATCCATTTCGATGTTATGGATAATCACTTTGTGCCAAACCTAACCTTTGGACCAATAGTATGTCAATCTTTAAGAGATTACGGAATTACAGCCCCAATTGATGTACATTTGATGGTCAATCCAGTTGATCAATTAATTACAGAATTTGCGAAAGCCGGAGCCAATTTTATTACTATTCATCCAGAAAGCACCAAACATTTACATCGCAACTTACAATTAATTAAAGATGTTGGTTGTAAAGCTGGAATAGCACTAAATCCAGCAACCCCAATAGATGTTATAGAGCATATTTATGAGCAATTAGATTTAATTTTAATTATGTCGGTAAACCCTGGATTTGCTGGACAAAAATTTATCGAGAGCAGTTTACAAAAAATTGAATTAATAAAAACAATGCTTAAAAAATTAAATTTTAATATCCCATTAAGTATTGATGGTGGTATAAATACCGAAAACATTGCAAATTTAGCTAAAAAGGGTGTGGATGTATTTGTGGCAGGTAGTAGTGTTTTTAAAGCTAACAATTACAGTTCTGTTATTAAACAACTACGAAGCCTAATAGATTAAATCCTTCACACATAAGTTTTAATTATAAATTACAAACAAAAATACTTGCAGCTGCACATATTTTGTTCGTAATTTATTTGCTAGCGTATATCCAATAGAATTTAATTTTATTATTCCGTATAATCAATTATCAAGAAAAATATTAAAAATTCTGAATTTTATAGGCGTAGATGAAATGCAGCCACGCAAGATAACAAATAAACTTAAAAATACTAAAGAAAACAAACTAATCACCAAAACGGGTGTTAGTTATTTAAATTTGATCGCGTTAGGAGAAAATTCTAATACAGTGGCAAATTTATTAACCTCTTTAATTGCAACATGTAGCTGTAATATCATAAACAGCAGAATCATAGAATTTGGTGAAGATCTTGCGCTAAGTGCTTTAATCAGTGGAAAATGGAACGAAATTATTAAACTAGAAAAATCTTTATTAGCTTTAACTAAAAAGCATCAACTACATATACATACTAAACGCAATAATAATATAAAAACAATAAGCACTGATGAACTTAATCCATATATAAATTATACCGTACAAACTGTCACTATAAACAAACCAGGTATTTTAAATAAGTTACTGCAATTTTTTAATCGAGAAAATATTGCAATTAAAGAAGCAAATACTAACCAACATAATATTAATGCTAACTTAATACAGATCGAAATTCAGGTAAAAATTCCTGCTGATAGACACATTGTCTCCTTAAGAGAGGCATTTTTAACATATTGTGATACTTTAAATTTAGATATTAGCCTAGAACCATCAAATTAAGGTTTATATTTTATTATAGCCAACAGCTTTGGGTATTTAAAAATTCTACGAATGTTCCCTAGCAATTGGCCAAACAGCTATAACTGTTTTTACTAAAGTAGCTAATGGAATAGCAAACACCACTCCCCACAAACCCCAAACAGATCCAAAAAATAAAATTGCTATAACAATTGCAATCGGATGTAAATTTACTGCCTTAGAAAATAAAATTGGCACCAATATATTACCATCTATCGCTTGAACTATAAGATACGCAATTAACATATAAACTAATTTCAGGCTAAAGCCCCATTGCAAATAACCAACTAAAATTAATGGTATAGAAACAACTACCCCACCCACGTATGGAATAATTACAGATATTCCAATTATTGCTGCTAATAATGTCGCATAATTTAATTCAAAATATAAAAACACTAATGAATTAGCCAAGCTTACTATAGTAACTTGCACAATTTTACCGCGAATATAATTACCAATTTGTTTGTCCATTTCTAACCAAATAGTACGCAATACTCTCCTATTTTTTGGAAAAAATTTAACAAACCAATCAACAATAACATCACTATCTTTTAAGAAAAAAAACACCAATAACGGTACTAGAAATAAATATACCAGCCAAGCTATTATGCCTGGAATATAGGACAAAGAAGAAGACACTTTAGTTTTTGCCCAAGCTTGAATATCAACTAACAAACTAGACACCAAAGTATCAATTTGCTCTCTAGAAAAATACGCTGGATATTGTTCTGCTAATTTAATTAACGAAGATTTAGCCCCCTGCAACATATATGGTAAATCTGAGAATAAATTACTAAGTTGTCGCCACAACAATGGCAGCAACACTAAAATAGCTATTATAAATATTGCTAAAAATGCTATGTATACTATTGGGTATGCAACATTTCTCGAAATGTTTTGTTGAACAAGCCCATTTATTAACCACTGCAACAAATATACTATAATTAGGCTAGTAATAACTGGAGCGAAGATCTCTCCCATAGTTACAATCAAGCCAAAACTAATAATTAAAAACAATAACAATAATACAGCTTCGGGGTTAGAAAAATATTTTTTATACCAAGACTTAAAGATGCCAAGCATATTTATTAATTCCTTGTAATAACTCTATTTTTGTAATAAGCAACAAATACTCTCCCCAGTATACCATCTGGACAAAAATTTATGGCCAGTTTTTTTAACATATACCTGGCAATCTATAATAAAACTAGGATCACTGACTATTATTAATAAATTTTCCCCGCTAGACAGTTTGTCCATAGCTTGTTTAGTTTTTATAATAGTCCAAGGACATGTTAAAGTAGTTAAATCTAAAGTGCTCATACAACAATCTAATAATATATTATGGTAAAATATGATAAAAAAAATTATTTATAAATTAATAAATAAAAGTACGAGTTATTTTTGTATATCTCCTAATGTTACCTTATTGATATTAATGTTAATAGCAATTAATAGCATTAATAGTGCAACTGCTAATAATTTACCTAATTTTGGCAATGAAACACAATCTATTATTTCTAAAAAAGAAGAAATTATTATAGGTAAAACTTGGTTACACCAAATACGACATGCCGGAATGATCGACCCAGATCCTATTGTAAGTGCTTATATTAATCATTTAGGCAATAGCTTATTAGCTAATGCCAATCAAGTTGATTTAAGCAAATTCAATTTTTTTATAGTGCCTGGCGACGAGGTAAATGCTTTTGCATTTTTTGGTGGTAATATTGGAGTTTTTTCTGGATTAATTAACATAACAGAGACAGAAAGTGAATTGGCGGCTATTTTAGCTCACGAAATAAGTCACATCACTCAAAAACATTCTGCCAGACAATTATTACAACAAAAAAAATTAATGCCGCTTACTATTGCAGAGGCTGCTGCCGCTATAGCTATTGGTGTACCTGACTTGGTTTTACCAGTTCTTGGTGGACATATACAACAAATGTTAACTTTTTCTAGAGAAAATGAACAAGAAGCTGATCGTATTGGAATACAATTACTTAATAAATCTAAATTTGATCCAAGAGCAATGGCTAATATTTTTCAACGTTTTAGCCAAATAAATACCGAACTACAAAAAACCCCTGAATATTTATTAACCCATCCAATGTTTGAATCTAGGATCCCTGATGCCTATAACCGCACAGAACAAACAAGTTATAGACAATTTGTAGATCACATAGATTATGGTCTTATTAAGGCCAGGATCAAAAACAACTTAACCGCTAATAAAACTAATTTATTGACGCAAATTGAAAATAGGTTAAAAAACCATCGTTACAGTAATTATACAGTATTACGTTACGAACAAGCGTTGGTTTTGCAAGATTTACATAAAACCACACTAGCTACCAATATTTTTAAAGAATTAATAGAAAAAAATCCAGAAAATATTATCATACAATTATCTTTTTCCCAATTACTAGCAACCACAGAATCAATTCTTGCCAAAAATAAATTAGCCAATTTAATGCAGATATCTCCAGATTATTTGCCGTTAATTTTAACTTATGCACAAACTTTACTGAACTTAAACTTACCATTAGACGCTAAAAATGTTTTGCAACAATATAATAAAAACCATATTTACGATCTTATAGAAGAACCAAAAATATATGAATTGTTACTTGGATGCTCACAAAAATTAAATGAACAAGATGAAAGTTTATTTGCACAAACAAAATTACTTATTTTAAATAATAATTTATCAGCTGCTGAACAAAAAATTGAACTGGCATTACAAGCTAGTAAAAAACCTAATATTAATAAAATAAAAAAATTTAAAGCAGAGCTCGAAAAATTTATTAAAGATACTAAAGAAATAAGCATATAAAACGATTAAATGCGCACACTATGGAAAAACGATAGGTAAAAACAATTATGAACTTGTTAGAACTTTTAAATATTCCACAAAACCAATTAAGCGGTTTTACCAAAATTGAATTAAATCTTGATGAAAATGAAGATTTAAATGATTTTAAATTAAAAGCATTATCTATAGCTTTATCGCATTGTCACAATCTATTAGAACTCAATTTATCATATTGTGGTATTGGTTTGATGGAGGGTGTTAATTATCAAATTTTATTTAATGCCATACGAAGTTGTTCAAAATTACAAAAACTTGATATGGCTTTTAACAATATTTCAGAATTAAGTGATAATGGTTTTGCAGCCTTACTTAATCTTTTGAATACCTTACCACACTTACAACAACTTGATCTGACAGCTAATAATTTGGAAGATTTAGGTGAACATAATTTTGCACTTTTATTTGAGACACTAGAACATTGCTTAGAATTGAGACAATTTAATTTTAGCGAGAATAATATTTCTGGTTTAAATAATAATAATTTTCATACATTATGTAGATGCTTATCTAATTTTGCAAATTTAACACAACTCGATCTATCATCTACAAACCTTGGCAATTTAACAAAGGCTAAGTTTATAGAATTATTTGTAGCACTAAATAATTGTGAAAAACTAGAACAACTTAATATAGTGTATAACGATTTAGATGCTATAGATGATAACAAGTTTAACATTTTATGTGATGCACTTATGTCTTTTCAAAATTTGCAGGAATTCGATGTTGATTCTAAGGATGATTTGGAAAGAAAAGTATTACAACAAATTGCGACTAATTTAACAAAACAAAGAATAGTAACAACACCTACATTGAAATATAAAATATAGCAAAGCGATAATCTTAAGAATCGTAATGACTTGACTCAATTTTAGATTGATTGACTGCATCATAAGCATCTGAACCAAATAATCTATTCAAAAAAGGTACGCTAATTGCCGTTAATCCTAATACTAAATACATGATAACTGTAAATAACGGTACTACTTTAGGGTTATTACGATGCTCTTTATAATGAACCATACATCCTACTAATAAGAACACTCCTATTAATATACAAGCTGCCCAAAAAAACCTAGTTAATATACTTGCCCCAATAAACAAGTTATCTGCCATTCCACCAAAGGTTGAGGCTAATACGGTTTTCGGATAAACAATGCTAAATGCTATAATTGCTTTTACTATGACCTTCATACCACTTCCTATAATTATATATAGTGGGTCGTGAGGGATTCGAACCTTCGACCAATAGGTTAAAAGCCTACTGCTCTACCGACTGAGCTAACGACCCATTTAAAATTTAAACAATCTAATAATTTAAAATTAGTTATACAAATTAAACGATAATTATACTGTTTTACTTTGCAAAAACAATAGCTTGTCCTAAATTACAACATATGAGGCTCATGCTAACCTCTAACTTCTTGGTAATATTTCTTAAAATACTCCATTGGAATTAAATTGCCAAGCGATTGATGAGGCCTACACGATTACTACTAACGCTAGCTTCAGATATTTTTTTAAGAATACTGCCTATATTTAAATGGTAATTTTTATTAGCAATTATCAAAGCTGTATTACCATCTTTATTGCACATACTAATATCAGCTCCCAACTCTAAAAGACTCTTAGCTATATCTATATCTCCGTTTTTAGCAGCAACCATCAAAGCGGTATTACTACCATTATCACTCATATTAACGGTATAAAGTTTTTTTAATGCAAACATAGCCATTGATATTCCTTGCTGAGCTTTAAAAATTAACTCTGTACTACTATGTATTTTTTTTCTAATATGCCCAACAAGAATATTAAATATATCTTTATTAAAAAGTTCATTATTGTACATTATTATTGAATATATTAAAGCTGTACAACCAATATGCCTATTGCCACTTAATCCGTGATCTCTTTTCTCAATTATATATAAACACCAAGGATCATAAAATACACTGAATGATGAATCCACATCAAAACGGGCACGCAGGTTTGGATCACCATTATAATTACGAAAGAGAACAAGATCATTACAGTCAACAAATTGCTCATTGCTCCACAGATATATTTCTTTATAATTATACGTACATTCCTGTGTGCCTTTATTAATATCAGCTCCAGACTCTAGAAGGATATTGACTATTTCATGATTTCCACACCTTATTGCCAATATTAAATAGGTACAACCATAAAATATTTCTTTACCTTGTTCATTATAATATTTTCCAATAGGGAATATGCAGTTAACATCAACAATTCCACTGTATAATATAGCTTTCACCTGATCAGTATCGCCATTACGAATAGCAAGTACCAAAGATTTTTGGTTGTCATTAATCATAAAAAGTTCATCTTGTGCTGTCTTCATGTCGTTTTCGCATTTTTTACATTTTATCAATGTCATAGAGTACCTCACCTATTAATCCGGCTTCAAAAGAGCCCAAACAGGCCCAGTGCTAACGAACGTGCTTTATGTATTAATAGCCTTCCTTCTCTTTTGATCTTTAACCCAACCTGACTCCAAAAACATATTTTCAATTAGTTATAAGGTTTTTTTCAATCTCATAAAAATCTTGTGAATGTTTATATATTAGCGAGATCCTGGAGATGGTGAATGCTTACTTGTAGAAGTGGGTTTATGGCCGATAGGGTTGATTTGCTCAATAGTTTTTTTCATGCTATCACAAAAATCTTTAAGTTCTTCAGGATTTCTAAAGTTTGCACCCACACTAAAAAACATTCCTTTTTTATTATCAGAGTTTAATATTGGTGTAAGATTTTTAATAAGTTCGTCCCAAATAAAGATTATTTGATCTAAATTTTCTTTGTAATATTTACTATTATGAATATTAATCGCAGTGTCGCTTTCAGCTGTAGCTAACCCAAAATGCAGTTCACCATCAAGTAAATTAAAGTGCATGGAGTCATTAAATAAGTGTTTGAAAAATTTCACTACTGATTCACATTGCCTTCTAAATCTATGACCATGTTCACCGCCGAGCCAACCACGACGTTTATCTCGAGATTCTTCTTCTTTTATTTCTTCTACTATGCTTTTTACATAACCTTGTAAGGTACTTATAGTATTAAGCACAATCTCTTTTTCGCTTATGGTTGGTAAATTATTTTCTGACATCATTTTCTTAACTACGTCAGGTATATCTCTACCTTTAGAGTGTTCTTTGATTGTATAATAGCATTTTAAGATGTTTTCTTTTTGTTTTTTAAAAAAATCTGTATCTTTATTTTGATCTGCGTTAAGTATTGCAAGGTTAAAAGAACCTATACAACGAAGTAAAATCTTTTCCGATTCTGTTGCTGCTTGTTGCCCATATAATGTTGCGAGGCTTGATAATTCTTCAAGTGCATTTTCTAATAATAAATTTTGTAATGGATTTGTTGGCATACTACACCTTATTAAATTTAGAACTATTTAGTTGCTAATAGTTCTTTTTTTATTATTCTAAAAGGTAAATTTTATATTAATGCAATTTAGTTGTTAAGTCAACAAAAATTCTGGCCATTTTAAGTTAAATAGATTTCTCAGTCTCAGATGTATCTGATCCTACACAATAGCTAAATGTGCCAACAAGAGCGTGGCAACATATTTTATTTGAAATGCAAAATAACTTAGTATATTTTAGCGCCATGGACAATATTATCATTCTTCCTTTAATAAAAATTATGCAAAATTTGCCAGTAGAAATTACTTCTTTTATTTTATTTGGGGTTTGCATTACTGCTATGTTATTACTTTTTAGATTGTTTGGTAAACATGGCTTATATATCTATAACATTGTGGCTGTTTTAGCTGCTAACATCCAAGTTCTTAAAGGCATGCAACTAAGTTTTAGTAATGGACCAGTAGCATTGGGCACAGTCGTATTTTCTACTACTTATTTATGCAGCGGCATATTAACTGAACATTACAGTAAAGAAGCGGCTAAACAAGGCATTTGGTTTTGTTTTGCAGCACAAATATTAATGACTATCTTAATGATTATGGCCATTGGACATCAACCACTCCCAGTACACGCCATTGTGTCAGGCACAGAACATATGCTCCTAGCTGAACAAGCTATATCTTTGTTATTTACCCCATCTCCACGCCTGTTATTATCCAGCTTATTAGCATTCACTATAGCTCAGTTCACTGGTGTTTGGATATTTCAAATATTAAGCAATTTTACTCATAAAAAATACTTATGGTTACGCACAATAATCTTAACTACAGGATCAACTACGATCGATGCTTTTATCTTTAATTTTTTAGCATGGAGTATTTTATCTCCTCAACCTGCGAGTTTTTCCGTCATTTTATATACATATATTTTATGGGCTTTAATTACTCAGGGATTTATAACTATTTTATCTACCCCAATGATTTATCTAAGTTATCGTTGCAGACCTATAAATGCCATATACACCAATGAACAACCATAATTTTAACTTTACAATTCATCACCGTACAAAAAACAATCAAGCACGTTGTGCTACCCTTTTAACCCCACACGGCACAGTCGAGACTCCAGCATTTATTTTTTGTGCAACTAAAGCTTCTATAAAAAGTGTCTCTCCAGACGACATGAGAGCTAGCGACACTCAGTTTATTTTAGCCAACACTTATCATTTAATGATTCAACCAGGATCAGAAACTGTTGCAAAACTTGGTGGTTTACACAAATTTATGGGTTGGGATGGACCCATGTTAACTGATTCTGGTGGTTTTCAAATTTTCAGTCTTGGACATGGTTCTATAGCTGATGAGATTAAAGGAAAACGTAATAGCACTTCTAAAACGCTTTTAAAAATTACTGAAGATGGAGCACTATTTAGATCTTATCTTGATGGAAAAATGCATCTTTTAACCCCAGAACGTGCAATGGAAATTCAACGCAACCTTGGGGCAGATCTTGTGCTAGTTTTAGATGAATGTACTCCATTTCATGTTAATAAGGATTATACCAAGCAATCCATGGAAAGAAGCCATCGTTGGGCTGAGCGTAGCTTAAAAGAATTCGACAGTAAAAATAATGGAATGCAATCGCTATATGGTATTGTTCAAGGTGGAGTATATGAAGATTTAAGATCAGAGAGTTGTAACACGATCAATGAACTTCCTTTTTTTGGGCAAGCAATTGGTGGTTCTTTAGGTGCTACTAAACAACAAATGTACGATGTTGTTGGTTTTACCAAGGATAAATTAAATCCAGAAAAACCTACTCATTTACTTGGAATTGGTGGTATTAGTGATATTTTTTCTGGAGTGTCTCAAGGAATTGATACATTTGATTGCGTTCATCCTACAAGAGTCGCAAGACATGGTGGAGCCTTAGTTCGCCCACCAAACCAACTAGAGGGCCAGCTAAAAAGCCATATAAATTTATTCAATAGCGCATTTAAATTAGATAACAAACCAATTGAACCAGATTGTCCTTGTCTAACTTGTAAGAAATATTCAAGGGGGTATTTGAATCATTTATTAAAAGCCAGAGAAATGCTAGGATACCAATTAATTACAATTCATAATGTAACATTCATGAATCGCTTAATGTCGTCAATTCGCCAAGCAATCAAAGATGATTGTCTTGCAATAGAACAAAACCGTTGGCTAATATAATGATGATTAATAAACACTTTGGAGACTAATATGCAGTTTGATGGCGTTGTATTTCCTGGACAAGGTATTCAACATTTAGGCATGGGTAAAGATTTTAAAGAGCTTTACACCGAAGCTAAAGATATCTTTCAAATAGCTAGCGATGCTTTAAATTTTGATGTGTATGAGATTTGCCAAAACAATGAAATTCAATTAAATAGCACAGAATATACTCAGCCATGCGTTTTGACAGTAGAAATGGCCATGTATCAAGTATTAAATAAATATTATAATTTTCATCCAACTTTTTTTGCTGGACACTCATTAGGGGAATATGCAGCACTTGTTGCAAGCCAAGTAATACCTATAGACATTGCAGTAAAAATTGTCCACTTTCGTGGCAAACTAATGCAGTCTGCCATAACACCAGATCAAGAAGGATGCATGGCAGCATTAATCATGGATCCAATTCCGTTTGAACAAATTAAAAATATTTCTGCGGCTTTTGGGGTTGATATTGCTAATGATAATTCTAATCAACAAATAGTGTTAAGCGGTTATGTTAACGATGTAAAACTAACTGTTGCTCATTTAGAAAATTTATGGGCTGGTAAACCCATGCGAGTTGTTTATTTAGCAGTTAATGCCCCTTTTCATTCCCGTTACATGCAAAAAATAGAAATACTTTTTCATGATTATTTATTACAATTTAAAGACAAATTTAATACTGACTGTTTAACTTCTGTTATTTCTAACTATCTTGGAGGGTTTTATCCAGACATGCAAATTAGTTCTTTAATAGATGGCTTAACAAAACAAATTAGTGGTAGCGTAAAGTGGAGACAAAATATGGATGCATTAATAAAACATACTAAATGCATCTTAGAAGTAGGACCAGCTGCCCCTTTGCGTGGATTTTTTAAATCAATTGGGGTTACTATCCAATCAGTCATCAATGTTAAAACTCTTCATAAAACATTCGATTTATGATTTTCATTCATGGTATTGGCCATTTTCATCCAAACAACATAATTGATAACCAATTTCTTGATGATTTAGATATAGGAACAAATAATGAATGGATCATGGAAAGAGTAGGTATTCGAGAAAGACGTACCGTATTATCTTTAGATTATATTCAAGATACCTATAATAAAATCCCAACAACAACTGGACCACATATACAATTTTCTAATGCTCAAACTGGAGCACTAGCCGCTAAACGTGCTTTAGAACATGCTAATTTATCAATAGCAGATATTGGTATGGTAATTGCTGGTGGTTGTTTACCACAATATTCCTTACCAGCAGAAGCTTGTATGATTGCTGCAGAATTAGGGATCCAAGCTCCAGCCTTTGATATTAATTCTGCTTGTTCTACCTTTGCTGTTCAAATGAATACTATTCATCAAATGAAAGCCTCAAGTTTGCCTGATTATATTTTGTTGGTTATTCCTGAAAATATGACTCGTTCTGTTAATTTTACAGATCGAAAAGTTGCCGTTTTATTGGGTGACGGAACATCTGCAATAATTGTTTCCAAAAAACATAAATCAAATACTTTTATTTCTAATGTAATGATCGATTCTAATCCAGCATCTTGTAATACAATCACAGTTCCTGCTGGTGGACATTTTTACCAAGAAGGTCCTGTTGTACAAAGATTTGCTATTAAAAAAATGGTGGCAACTATTGAATACCTTCGCAAACAAAATAATATCTTACATAATAAACATTACTTTATTGGACATCAGGCAAATCTTATGATGCTACGTTCAGTATGTAAATTAGCAGAAATTTCACCAGATCATCATTTATATAATGTTGATCAATTTGGTAACTGTGGGGCAGCTGGTGCTCCAACTGTATTATCACAAAATTGGTCCCGCTTTATAGCTGGCGATCAAATTTTGTTGGTAGTAGTGGGGGCTGGACTGACTTGGGGTGGAATGGTTATTGAGGTAACATAAACATGAAAATTAAATATAATGAATATTTACAAAAATCCTCCTTTTCTAAACAAGAATTGTTGGCTTTTAGCTGGGGATCTTTAATTGAAGATCCTCCAGAAGAAGGTTGTGGTATACTACCTGCTCCACCAATGTTAATGTTTGATCGAGTAACAGAAGTAACCAGGATCGGAAATAAAGGTAGAATAGTTGCCGAACAGGATATTTCTTTGAGTGATTGGTTTTTTCAGTGTCATTTCCGTACAGATCCAGTACAACCAGGCTGCTTAGGGGTGGATGCTGTTTGGCAATTGATTGGTTTTTATGCTACGCTTTGTGGCGCAAAAGGTGCTGGAAGAGCACTTGGCGCAAGAGACATAGATTTCTTTGGTCAAATTCGCCCACATAATAAGTTAGTGCGCTATGAGGTTGATATAAAAAGATTTATACAAAGAAAATCTGCTGGATCCTCCATTGCTATTGGTTCAGCAAGTGTTTTAGTAGACGGACAAACTATATATACAATTAAAGATGCTAAAGTAGGAATTTTTATTGGAATACAATATAGTGACTATCCGCATTTAGCTAATAATTCTATAGGAGGAAACTTAATTGAAAATTAAAAAATCAAGTCAAATTAGCATGTTGTTCGGATTATAATGATATGTTATCTTTGGCATTAACTCCTTCTGAAATTTTAAATTATATTCCTCAACAAAAACCATTTCGTTTTATAGATCAAATTATTTATAGTAATGAAGACGAAATTTGTGGAACCTACACTTTTAAACAAGATGAATTTTTTTATGTTGGACATTTTCCAAGTAAACCAATAACTCCAGGAGTTATTTTATTAGAATCTATGTGCCAAATTGGGGTTGTAGCTTTTGGGATTTATTTATTATCTGTATCTGTTCCAACAGACGAAATAAAAAAATGGTTAACTATGTTTACTGATGCAAAAGTAGAATTTTTTAAATCAGTATATCCAGGAGATACTATTACTGTGATAGCAAAAAAAATTTTTTGGAGAAGAATGAAATTACGTACACAAATTAGTATGTATGATAAACATAAAAATTTATTAGCAACCGCTGTTGCCTCTGGAATGGGGGTCCTTACATGACTTCAAAAAGAGTTGTTATTACAGGTCTTGGGGTAATTGCCCCAAATGCTCATGGATTAAATGAGTTTGAAACTGCTTTAAGGGCTGGAACCTCTGGTATTCGTCATTTACCTTTGCTAGAAGAATTAAATTTTTCTTGTCAAGTAGTCGGAATCCCACAAAATATAGATAACTTAAAGGTAAAATATTTATCCTCGCAGGCATTAATGGCCATGAATAGCAGCATGATTTTTGCAGCAATAGCAGCTATTGATTGTTGGATTGATTCTGGCTTTAAATTAATAGATCCTAGCGAAAACATCATTGATTGGGATACCGGGGCTATTATTGGTACTGGGGTTGGTGGCAGCGAAACTATCGGTGGCTATGTGGTGCCACTCACTGATCAGAAAAAAGTAAAACGACTAGGTTCAACTATGGTAGAACAAACCATGTCTAGCGCATCAAGCGCTAACATTGGTGGATTATTAGGATTAGGTGGGCAAGTCACTACTAACTCTTGTGCTTGCAGCACTGGAACAGAAGCTATTAGCAATGCATTCTGGACAATCAAAGAAGGACGTGCAAAACGTATGTTAGCTGGAGCTACAGAAGGAACTTCCCAATATACTTGGGCTACCTTTGATGCTATGCGGGTATTATCTCGTGGATTTAATAGCACCCCAACTCAAGCCTCTCGCCCTATGAGCGCAACCGCTGCGGGTTTTGTGCCAGGCGCTGGTGCTGGTGTTTTAATGGTAGAAAGTTTAGAAAGCGCACTAGAAAGAGGTGCTAAAATTTATGCAGAAATTATAGGAACTCATGTTAATTGTGGCGGACAACGCAATGGCGGCAGTATTTCAGCCCCAAATCCTTTGGGAGTAGTGCAATGCATACAAAAATCAATTAATATGGCCAATATTAGTCCTATGGATATAGATTTGATTAATGGCCACTTAACTGCAACTATGGCCGATACGCTAGAAATTAATAATTGGCAAACAGCATTAAATTGTAAACCTAGTGAATTTCCGTTCATAAATTCAACTAAATCACTCATTGGCCATACACTAGGGGCAGCTGGAGCTATAGAATGTGTTGCTAGTATATTACAATTATGCAATGGGTTTGTGCATGGTTCAATAAATTGCGACGATCTTCACTTTAAGCTTGAGCCATTTTCCGCTAATATTGTTCACGAAACCAAAATAATGGATTTAAATATTTTGGCTAAAGCCAGTTTTGGTTTTGGGGATGTTAATGCCTGTTTGATTTTCAAAAGATGGGATAAATAAGTTTTATTTTGAAATTTAGGAGACTACTGTGGAGATTAATGCTGTGGATACTGCTGTAATTTTTAATGATTTAGTAGATATAGTTACGCCTTATTGTAAAAATGATGCTGTAAAAAATGTCACTAAAGAAACACGTTTTATCGAAGATCTAGGCGTAAATTCTGCCAGGCTTGTTGATATTGTTATAGATATCGAAGATAAATTTAATGTTGCGATTGATGATGAATCAGCTGATAAGATCCGCACAATAGGAGACGCCATAGCGGTAATCGAACAAAAAATCAGCTAAACCTTAAATAGAGCTGATTTAAGGGCCTGTAAAAAAATAACTCGGACTTTTTTCACTCGCTAAACTCAAACAGACGCTCGTTTAAAAGTTCAAGTTATTTTTTTACAGGTCCTAACATTAGGGTCAAATGAGTATATCTAAAACAATAAAAGCTAAGTTATTTTTGCAACGTATAATAAGTTTTTTGGCATTTTTCTTACTTTATCCATTCTATTGGATATTATTATTTATCATTGGACGTTATCGTATACTTGCAATAAAAAAAATTCGTAAACAATTTAAATCAATTGTTAAACATACATCCGAACCATTACTCATTTGCTCTAATCATTTAACTTATATTGATTCTGTTTTGTTAGTTATAACATTCAGTTCATTTTGTGATTATATTTTAAATTTTCGCACTATGCCTTGGAATTTTCCTAAAACTACCCATATGAAGAACAATTTTTTTTATAAATTCATAAGCTATGTTGGAAAATGTATATTCATTGATTTAAATGCCCCGGCAGAAAAAATAAACCAGCCAATGAAAATAGCTAGACATCTTTTATTGTGTGGCGAATATATTATGTTATTCCCAGAAGGGCATAGAGGGATGAATGGATTAGTTGATACCAAAAACTTTACCTATGGGGTAGGGAAATTAATAAGCGAAGTTCCTAGCATTAAAGTGTTATGCGTATATTTACGTGGAAGCACGCAATCCGATCGCAGTAATTTCCCTAATAAACATGATCAATTTTATTGTAAATTAAATCTTATTACGTCTCAAAGTATAAATAGCAATGCTCATGGTTTAAGAAAAATTAAAGAAATTTCTAAAAATATTATTCAGGTTTTGGTTGGGATGGAGCAAGAATATTTTGCACACCTCACCCACAAGCCTTCTTCAATAAACGGTAGAACGGAAAAGTAGTAAACAATTTATGTTAAAATTAGGTAACGATATCGTAAATATATCTACCGAGAGATCTAAATTAAAACATTTAGATCAACGTTTTTTAAAACGCGTATTCGCTAAAAATGAACAAATTTTAATCCTAGAGGCAAACGATAAATTAAAAATATTTTGGGCAATTTGGGCAGCAAAAGAAGCAGCTTTTAAAGCATGCCAAAAGCAATGCCCTGAATTAATATTTTCTCATAATAAATTTGAGGTAAATTTTGATATAAATTCTTCAAATTGTTCAATAGTTACATTAGATAATTATAGTGACTCTATTACAGGCACTGTCTATTACAAAGATAAATTTCTTGCAGTAACATGGCAATTTAATGAACATACCGTACACTGTATGGCGGTACTCTTAGATAATAATAAAGCATTTACTGATTGGAATAAGATTAATTATAATATTTTTGTTATTGATTCAAATAATCATAAAGAAGAATCATTACAAACCAGGTTTTATGCACAACAATTTCTTATAAAATATGGTTTTGATCAAAACATATCCATTGTAAGACCAAATACTATTGTTAATGGGGTAAAACGTTATAAGCCACCTATATTATTGGCTCATGATCAGCCGCTAGAAAATATAGAAATAAGCCTATCGCATGATCATGGCTGGGGAGCGGTGGCATTTTTTTCTAATCATTTATGCAAATAAGCCATCAATAAGTTTTAGCAGAAATTTGATGGCGAAGTACTCTAATGTCAATACTTTAGTTTTATTGGCATAGGATTTAATGTTGCGCTAATTTATTTTGTTAGGTAGTTTTATGTATACTAAAAGTTCCATTATCATTTCTCTTAACTACACTACCTCTACCATAAAACTCTACACTTTTGATTTTTTGATTTAAATCGTGCTTATTAGCTTTCGACAAATCATTTTTTACGTTATTTAAGTCATCAATTTTTGTTAAAAGGACGGTATCGCTACTAATAAGTAATTTTCCAACGTGGGCTACATCTCCCGGTTTAACCTCAAACGCACCATACACAACAATTCCTTTTGGAGAAAGCCCAGCAGATCTAGAAGAGTATTCAAATGCCCCATCCGACCATCGTATATTATCTATATAATATATTCCTGGATTTACCATAGCTATTCTATCACTGTAATTAGTATTAATCCCCCAAAAGCTATCCCCATAAGCTGGCATATAATATGATTCTCTTTTACTATTATTAAAAGAATTATCATTTAACTTGATAAGTCTAAATCCAGCACCATACTCAGAGTTGATATTAAATATGCTTTTAACAGGTTGAACTATTTTCATGATAACTACAGCTTTATTTTGCTTATTGAAACCATGATCACTGTATTTGTGAGATAAAGTTAAATCTTTCTGAGAGCATCCATTTATTAATACACATGCAAATAACGTATATAAAACAAAATATTTCTTATTACATTTACCATCAAACCACATGCTTCACACCTTAATTTTAACTTTTAGAAGACAAGGTATTATATTTATAATCTGTCAATTTTAAAAGTAGTTTTGTAGGGCAAACGCATCTAAATGCCAAAGAAAACATCCACCCGGTGCCTTCGGCACCGACCTCCTTCGCAGACGAAGGAGGTGATTGTCGTAATAAATTCAATATGGTTTAACTAATAATAGTAACTACATTTTAAATGTTATATTTTATACATCTTTATTATTGAACCTTAATACATAGAATAGATCCCTACTCTGATAGCCTGAGCTGTATTTATAGTTGTTAAAACTACAAATAATATTGAAAATTTTTTAATTAATCCTGCCATACTCATCTTCAATCCTAACAATATCATCTTCACCTAAATAAGATCCAGATTGTACTTCTATTAAATGCAGCGGTATTTTCCCAGGATTCTCTATTCGATGCTTAATGCCCATCGGTAAATAAATAGATTCATTTTCGTGTAATAATATTGTTTCTTCGCCTTTAGTAATTTTAGCGGTGCCTTCGACTATAACCCAATGTTCTGCGCGATGATGATGGATCTGAGTAGAAGTTTTGGCCGATGGTTTTACCACAATTCTTTTTACCTGGAAACGACTTGATAAATCAATAGTTTGATAATATCCCCAAGGACGATAAACTTTGGTGTGATTGTCAAGTTCTATTCTGTTGTTTTCTTTAAGCTCTTGAACAACATCTTTAATTTGATTGATTTTTTCTTTAGAACTAATTAAAATAGCATCTCTTGTTGCTACCACTATAATATCATTTAAACCTATAACAGAAATTAATTGTTCATCTGTTCGTATATATGAATTATTTACTTGTTGTGCTACGACATCTCCAACAAGAACATTACCCTGTATGTTTTTTTTGGAAATATTCCACAATGCATCCCACGATCCAAGATCAGACCATTTTAAATTGACAGGCATAACCACAGCTTCTTTGGTATGTTCCATAATTGCATAATCAATTGAATTGTTTGGAGTGTTATAAATCACCTGTGAATCTAACCTTAAAAAATCTAAATCTTGTTTAGAATTGTTAAGTGCATTTTTACAGCTATCTAATAAAACATGCTGTAAATGTTCTAATTCTTTTAACATGCTACTTGCTTTAAACAAGAAAATTCCACTATTCCAAAAATATTTGTTTGAATTAAAAAATTGTTTTGCAGTATCAAGATTAGGTTTCTCAACAAATTTAACAACATTATATAGAAATTTATTGTCTTGTAATTGCTCACCACTTTCTATATAACCATAATTAATTTCTGGACAAGTTGGTTTTATCCCAAAAGTTACAATTTTGCCATTTGTTGCGCTAATTTTAGCCGTATCTATAGCTTTATGGAATTCTGCTAAATCTTCTATAACATGATCCGCTGGTAATACTAATAATAATTGTTCAGGATCGGACTGTAATAAACAAGCAATAGCAATCGCAGGGGCTGTATTTTTAGCTTCCGTTTCTAATACTATGTGGGATGGAATTATGTCAATTAGTTGTAATTGCTCTGCAACTAAAAATCTGTGTTCATTATTACAAATAACCATAGGTGCATTAAATTTGTTACTTGTTACCCGTAAAACAGTTTCTTGCAATAAAGTTTTTGAACCCATTAGAGCTAAATATTGTTTAGGGTAACAAGCTCTAGATAACGGCCAAAGACGCGTACCATGACCACCAGACAAAATAATTGGATTAATCATTTTATTTTCCTTAAATAATCTGCATAACAATGCTTAATTCCTGTTTGTAGATCTGTTTTAACTTTCCACCCTAATGCTTGCAATGCACTTACATTCAATAATTTTTGTGGAGCACCATTTGGCATGCTATTATCGTAAATAAACTTACCATCAAAACCAATGATTTCAGCAATTGTTTTAGCAAGTTCATTTATAGTTATGTCTTGGCCAACTCCAATATTAATAGTTGCATTTTCCGAATAATGTTTTATTAAATAAACACAAGCATCAGCTAAATCATCTACATAAAGAAATTCTCGTCTTGGTGTGCCTGTACCCCATATTGATACGTATTGTTGGCTATTAAGTTTAGCTTCATGAATTTTTCGTAATAGTGCTGGTAACACATGACTACTTTGTAAATCATAATTATCAAATGGACCATATAAATTTGTCGGCATACAGCTAATAAAATCACATCCATGCTGAATACGATATGCCTCGATTAGTTTAAGTCCAGCTATTTTAGCAATAGCATACCATTGATTAGTTGGCTCTAAGCTGCTAGTTAACAAAGAATTTTCTTGAATTGGCTGAGGGGAATTTCTAGGATAAATACAAGAACTTCCTAAAAATAATAGTTTTTGAACATCATATTTTTTTGCAGAATTAATTACGTTAGCTGCAATCATTAAATTGTCATATAAAAAATCTACAGGAAAACTATTGTTAGCATAAATTCCACCAACTTTGGCAGCAGCTAATATAATAAGATCTGGTTTGTTATTCTTTAACCAAACATCCAAAGCATCTTGATTACGCAAATCAACTACACTTCTTTCTACAGTTAAAATATCACAATTTTCTGTTGCTAAACGACGCACCAATGCACGACCAACCATCCCATTATGGCCTGCCACATAAATACGTTTGTTTTTCAAATCCATATTACACATCAAGTGTTAAATCTGCCTGCACCATTTCTTTTATTAATTCTATAAATGAAGTTTTAGGGATCCAATTTAATTTTTGTTTGGCTTTTGTCGCATCACCTAATAAAAGATCTACTTCTGTTGGTCTAAAATATTTTTGATCAATGGTAATTAATACTTTTCCGTTACTAGTATTTATTCCTTGTTCTTGTACACCTTTACCACGCCATTCAATTTGAATGCCAACTTCTTTAAAGCTAAGCTCAACAAATTCACGCACAGAATGCATGGAACCAGTTGCCAAAACATAATCATCAGGAATAGATTGTTGTAACATAAGCCACATTCCTTCGACATAATCTTTGGCATGCCCCCAATCACGTTTAGAATCTAAATTACCCAATGTTAATTGTTGTTGTTTTCCGTGATAAATTGCAGCTACTGCTTTAGTGATTTTACGAGTAACGAATGTTTCGCCTCGAATTGGACTTTCATGATTAAATAAAATCCCATTTGAAGCATGTAAATTATATGCTTCCCGGTAATTAACCGTAATCCAATAAGCATACAATTTAGCTGCAGCATAGGGGCTTCTAGGACAAAATTCAGTTGTTTCTGTTTGAGGAATAGTTCGTACTTTACCATATAACTCCGAAGTTGACGCTTGGTAAATACGGACTTTAGATTGTAAATTTAAAACTCTAACGGCCTCTAATAAACGTAATGTACCTAAAGCATCTGCATTGGTCGTATATTCAGGTGTTTCGAAACTAATTTGAACATGGCTTTGAGCAGCAAGATTATAAATTTCGCAAGGCCCGATATCTGAAATAATTCTCATTAAACTTGAAGCATCGGTCATATCTCCATAATGTAAAAAAAATTGATTTTTATCATGATATTTGAGAATTAAATGATCAATCCTTGAAGTGTTACTAACAGAAGATCTTCTTTGTAAACCATGCACAATATAATTCTTTTTTAACAAAAATTCTGCTAAATAAGCACCATCTTGACCGGTAATACCTGTTATAAAAGCAATTTTATTTTTCATCTAAAACCTCAAATGATGTGACTTGCATAATATCTTTGATATCTGGAATGTTAGTAACACAAAGCCCCATACAAGTAGCGTTGTTTGAAAATATTTCTTTAGCACCTAATATATACTTAGTGGAGTTAATGTTTAGATCATACACAGATCCTAAAAACATTGGTTGTGTTACAATGTTTGATTGCAAAATTTTTAAAAACTTTTCGTTTTCTATAGGATTTTTAAGTAAATGGCTTTTAAATCTTTTATTATATTTTGGTAATGCAATTTTTGGTGTTCCAGAAATGTTTTTTACAACCATTTTAATATTACCTAATGGACAAGAAAATTTCGATATCATTTGAGCTAAATCTATATTAGAGGATTTAATTAACATTGGGCCAAACAACCCAAAAACTAATAAAATACCGCTCAAACCAATAGCTATATTAGTCTCCCAATTAATATTTTCATTAGTTTTTGTTAGTAAAACAGAATGAAGCCTAGAAAACAAACGATATCCAAGTATACCTCCACAAGCAACCGCAAAAAATGGAACAGTTACTGCAAACACACGGAAACCACCATCAGTCCAAATAATACCTGCTGATAAACCCATGCTGATTAATGCAATATTTATTAATTGAATTTTGTTTTTTACTTCATGATTATGATCACAACTTTTATATAAATTATTAAGACTATACAAACGAAAAATACCAAAAAATAAAGCTACGAATCCAAAAAGTCTAACAATAACCTTCAACATCATATTATTACTAATTACTAAACAATATTGAAAAAAAGAAACCAAACCTTGAGTAACACCTAAATAACTTTTTATAATGCCTTTTAATAATAAAAAAGGATTACTTTTAAAAACTTCCCAAGATTGTATGTATAAATATTTTGCCAGTTCAGCTTCTGGTTTAGATGCAACTTCTGGTTGGATAGAATAAATGTAAGACCAAGTCTTTCCACCAGATACCAAACCAAATAAAGTATGAGAAAAATTAGCATGGATCGCTCCACTAGACCCAAAACCATATAACTTAATTAATACTAAGTTATATATAAATCCACTAACAATTCCCAAAACAAAAACGGAACTAAAAAGCCAATTAAACTGAAATGATTTAGAAGTTTTCCTGAAATTATGACCTAGCCATAATATTAAAATTGGTAAAATAAAGAATGCTCCGGCGCGCGCATTTAGCCCTACGGTTAACATTAATCCAGCAATAAAAAATAGCCACCAACGTTGTACTTCCATTGCTTCCCATAATATAACAAAAGCTAAACATCCAATTGTAAGACCCAACGTTTCGCTAAGAGTGGTTGGGATAAATAAATATGCAAATAAAAATAAAACTACCAAAGCTATTGTGCTGGAAAGTTTTCCACAAGTTCGACTAACGCTTTTAGTGACTAATAAACAACTTATACTACACAAAAGTGTTTGAATGATAATAGCTATTTGAAAATTATTATTGGCTAACCATAATCGTACTGCAAGTAGAGCAGCATTTAACGGTCTTCTTATATTCCAATAGTCTAAAACACCTCTTTCTAAAAGGGTATTAGCTCCAACATAATATCCATTTGCATCGCTAGAAGGTATAATGCCTCCTAATGCTGCATAATTAGTATGAAGACTCTCGACCCCGAACGGATAAACCATCCAAGCATGAATAAGCGGCAAAAAAAACAGACTAATGCCTATCAACCAATAACAAAATTCCCATGTCATTTGGGTTGTGTGAATTGTTTTGTTCATTATTATTTGACCCTTTCTATAGCAATTAAAATTCTAAATCCAATATGCTTTGCTAAAATATTTTCAAGAATATACTCAATTTTAAGCAAAAATTTTACTAAATTGTGGGGAATAAGACACCACTTTCTAAAGCCACCAGATAATGGATATGCCCATAAACTACAATATTTTTTTTTTTGCAAAATTAATTTAGGAAAACAATGCCTAAATTGTTGATAAAATTTTCCAAATATTAATTCTGGTATAGCTTGATTGGCATCAAACGGTTCTTTATTTGGATCTGATGGTTTATCTATTAAAAAAGGATTGCTATTTAATATAACTGGTTCTGGGTGAAAAAAATGATAAAAAATCCAGCTTATCTTGGTGATAGCAGGTTCTAGCATAATAATTTTGCCACCTGGTTTTAAAACTCTTTGGGCTTCTTTAAAAAAATTCATGGGTATTTCAATGTGATGTAAAACATCGATGGCAATAATATTATCAAAACTACCATCAGCGAAAGGCAGCGCCTCTGCGTTACAACTTACATCTAACCACGGCATTCTTAAAATATCTGTTGATATTACATTTGGCAGATAATCTTTAAGATTACCAGTCCCACCTCCTATCTCCAAAGTATTTCCTTGATTAATTAACTTAAGAATTCGTTGATAATAATCATGATAGATAGCCCTTAAAACTGGTTTTTCTTGCCAAATAATTTTATGTATATTTAAAAGCTCTATACTCATTAAAAAGCCTTTAATTTACAAAAAGCAAATATAACCATTTTTAATAATAACCATCCATGCTGAAAACGAGAGATTTGGGTTACCCCATAAGTTCTAGCAGAATAACGTACCGGGATCTCTATAACTTCTAAATTTAATTTGCTGCCACCAAATATAAGATCAAAATCTCCAAACGGATCAAAATCTCCAAAATAACTTCTATTAGCTGCTATTTTTTGATAATGATGTTTATATAAAACTTTAGTGCCACAAAGTGTATCAGTAAAATTTTGATTCAAAAGATAACTAAAAGTCCAAGAAAATATTTTATTAGCTATAAAATTTAAAAATCTCATTGCTTGATTATCCATTGGGTAAACAAGTCTTGTTCCATTTATAAATTCACCCTTACCAGATACTAAAGCATTATAAAATTTTGGTAGATCTTCTGGTGGAGTTGTCAGATCTGCGTCTAAAATCATTAAAACATCTTTGCTAGCATGAGAAAAACCTTTTCTAACTGCATCTCCCTTACCACTATGATCCTGAACCAACACCTTAATATTATATGCTGGATATGCTTTTATAACACGATTGATCTCTTCTAAAGTATCATCTTTACTATTGCCTTCTACAAAAATAATTTCTAATTCATCGCAAAACTTAGGTAAACGTATAATCGCTGGTTCTATATTGCCTTTTTCATTTTTACAAGGAATAACAACAGTTGTAGAAGGCAATTTAATACTATCGTTAGTATTATTAAATAAGACATTATTATTAGCTCTAGCTACTATATAACTTCTAAGACATAAAAAACGAATTAAAGGTAATGTTGCAACAAAACGATTAACAAAATGTCCTACTCCAAACCAATATTTTGGAATTAATTGCCGCCATTCACGTTTAATTGGTCTTAAATCTGCTAATTTTAAAAGATTATATATATCAAATGTAGATAAATAATTATTTTCTGGTTGTGGCATCTTTTGTCCACAAATTTCAGCTAATTTTATTATTGGATCCCATGCTCTGCTATAATATGAAATAATTATGCGAGTTTCGTTGTTACATAGTTTCTTAATTTGCGAAAAAGTTTGCTCGCAATCTTCTAATGAACCAATTACATCAGAAAATAATATAATATCAAACGTGCCATCAATAGAATTTATAAAATCTTGACTTTCTAGATCTCCAACTATAAACGCAATATTTGGATTAGCATGACGTTTTTTAGCTAATTCTATTAATTCTGGGCTAAAATCTACTCCCAGGCCAAGCGATGGCTTTAATGCAGCTAATTTATCTCCAAGACCACAGCCAAGATCTAAAATCTTAGAACCTTCTGGAATTAGAAATTGTAAATACCTTAAATCTTCTCGCCAAAAATAATCTTTTTTAGCTAACCAATGCTCATGTTCAACAGCATAACGTGTGCTCGAACTTAAAATAGCTTGTTTACGTAAAGATTGCTTACTAAAGGTATTGTTCATAATATTTATAATTTTAATAAAACACTATAACTGATCTAGACGACTTTATGATATATAAGCGATAGTTTTAATGTCCATCTCTTTGCAAGCTCTGCAATTTTGCATCAGCCATATGTACTCTAGAAGAATTAGAATAATCTTTTTTAATTTGTGTGAAATAATCCTTAGCTCCCTGCCAATTTTCACGCTCTATTTCCAACATTCCTAATTTTAATAAAGCATCTGGCGCTTTATCATGATCTTTATATTTATTAACAACTTGTAAAAAATAATCTGCAGCTACACCAAACTTATGCTCAGTTAAATATAATTCACCAAGCCAATAAATAGCATTTGGTGCATATTTACTATTATTGTGTTGCCACAAAAAATCTTTAAATGCGACTGTTGCTTCCGAAAAATTTTTGTCCTCAATTAATTTATATGCGGCATTATATGCAATTTGTTCTGGTTCTAGTTTAATTGATTTAATCTTACTTTGATCTGTTATTTGATTTTGACTAAGATCTTTTAAGTTTGGATTAATCTCTTTGTGGTTAGCCTGTGTGGCATTTTTAGAAATTTCTTTTTGGTTAGCCTCTATAGAATTATTAGCAGAGTTAGTTTCTTTTGAGATGCTATTTTTTTTAAGAATACTAATAAAATGTTGTTGCTCTTCTATGGTGCCACGCAACTCTTGTATTTCACGTTGCAAAAACTCTACCTTATTAGAAAGCTCTAAATTTAAATTACTTTCTAATTTATTTTCTAAACTCTCAAGCCTAGACTCTAGTTCTGTAACAGAAGTTCTAGCCAATCCAGCTTGAGAATAAATTACAAAACTTAATAATATTACTTGTAATAAATGTGATTTTAATTGCCGCAATAACATTTAATTACCTGTTTTTATTACTCATACGTAAGTTCTGCTCTACGATTTAAGCGCCATGCTTCTTCATTATGACCATTTGTTGCTGGTTTCTCTTTTCCATAACTTACACTTACCAATCTATCGTTACGAATACCCTTAAGTTCTATAAATCTTGCAACTGATTTAGCTCTTCTTTCTCCTAAGCCAACATTATACTCAGCACTACCACGTTCATCGGTATGGCCATCAATTCTTAATTTCAAATTAGGATTTTCTAACATGTTCTTCGAGTGAGCTAATAATACTAATTCGTAACGACTAGTAATGTCATCTTTATCGTAACCGAAATATATTACATTTTCTGCCAACAAAGCCTTTTCTTTTTCTGGAGTAATTTCTTCTCCATAGAAAGCAAATGAATCTACTTTAGATTGGGAGTTAGGCCTCATAAAATTTCTAGCCTTATTATTTCCAGCACAACTAACAAGAAACAAACCAGCAATAATAACTATTATCAGTTTTAATTTAGTACAATTTAAATTTTTATTGAAATTTTGCAACACCTTAACCCCCTATAATCTAAAAAATCACTCTAAAAATGGTGACCATGCTGGATTTTTCAAACTACCATTACCCGCTACAAATAAATATTTATTAAAATGACCATCTATAGAAACACCAGCTAAAACCTTATCACTATTTTTATTAGGCCTAGCACTATACAAAACCATAGTACCGTTTGGAGATACCACTGGGGAATCCTCCATTCCTATTTTAGTTAAAACTCTAACCTTTCCACTATCTAAAGATTGTACAGCTATATTAAACCCAGTTTCTGTTTTACTACAGTTTTCTTTGCAATGCAACATGACAAGATGCCTGTTATCTGGCGTTAAAGTTGGGGTCGCATTGTATTCCCCATTAAAAGTAACCCTATTAATTTGTCCGTCAGACAATGTAGCTTTATATATTTGTGGTTTACCGCCACGATTAGAAGTAAAAAATATTTCCTGACCATCTCGACTCCAGCAAGGTTCAGTATCAATAGCCATACCTTGAGTTACTTTTTGTAAATGACCAGTAGCTATGTCCAATATATAGATTTTGGGACTACCTTCCTTAGACAGTACAATTGCTAACTTATCGCCAGATGGTGACCATGCTGGAGCACCATTAATCCCTGGGTATCTTGTAACAACATTTATTTTTCCTGTCGTTAAATTAGCAATGTTGATACTTGATCTGTTCCCTTTAAATGATACAAAAGAAATTTTAGTACCATCTGGTGACCAACTTGGTGACATTAAAGGATATGGTACTTCCAATAATCTACGCTCATTAGATCCATCAAAATCAGCGATATTCAAACTATATTCTGGATTTTGTTCTCCCAAACGTTCAGCTCTTATATAAGAAATTTTAGTGTTAAAAAAACTTTTAATTCCAGTTAGTTTAGAAAAAATAATATCACTAATTCTATGAGCAAGTTTCCTAGGGCTTTCGTTAGGATATTTAGCAATTTCTGTATTTAAATTGATTGGATCCAATGGTTTATATAAATCTAATAATTGCAAATTAACTATCAGTTTCTGTGCATCACTTGATGGATATAATTTAGTCATCAACAAATATTCAGCTCCAGTTTCACGCCAAAATTTAAAATCAACTTTTTCTAAATAAATTGGTGTTTTTTCCATTGTTTCAAGATCTTCTAAATCTAACTCTAACACTTTAAATTGCCCACTATAATTTAAATCGTTAGTAATTATAGAGCTGATCTCTTTCGATTGGTTATATTTTGCAAGGTTATTAAAAGGCAATACTACAATTTTAATTCCAACATCACGAGCCTCAGTGACTCTAATGTGCACCTCTTTTGCCCAACTTAAATTTACTAAAAATACTAAATTAAATATTAAAAAAGTTAAAATTATTTTTTTGCACAGTATTTTAATCATATTAAACAACCTGAAAAAACTAATCATTATTAAACGCACTATCATCAAAATCAAAAATATGCTCCAGTTCTGCTAATTCTTGATTTACTATAGGATCTTTTGGCATTTCAAATGGTGCTGATTTATAAATAGCTTGTTCAGAAAAAGCATCATATGCTGAATTACCACTAGATTTATCTATTCTTACTAACGCTAACTGACCATTTGATAACACTTTAATTTTCACTGAACATTTTAAATTTTCAGGAAACAACATCGTACGTTTACGATTATTTACAATTTCTGTGTGCCATTTAGAGTGATAGCGATTTACTTCTGTTTGAACCATGGCTTGCGCTGCCTGAAAATCAACTGCGTTCTTAGTTTCATTTTCTTTTGAAGTTACTGATTGCGTTTGTGCTAGATTTTTTTTTTGAGATTGTTGTTGTTTCAATTTGTCTAACTTTTCTTGCTGTACTGATAGTTCTTTAGCCTGTTGCTTAAGTTTATTCGTTGCTTGCTGTAAATTATCTTGTTCTTTTTTTAATTTATCTCTATCTTGCTTGGCTTGGAGTGCTTCTTGTTTGGCTTTTAATAGCTCTTGTTCAGCAACCTTAGTTAATTGAGCTAGTTGTTGTTCTTGCTGTTGAATCTTCTTTTCTTTCATGATTTTTTCGGCCATCTGCATTTCTTGCCGCTTTACTGCTTGCTGCACCATTTGCCGATCCACTAAATTAGCTTGAACTATTGTCGGTAGAACAGTGTGTTTATGACTATCAGCTTTGGCTAAAGCCTGATTTGTTCTTAGATCAGAAAATATTTTTCTGTTTTCAATAAAACCCACAACTACAATACAAACTACTATTAATCCATGGGTAATCACTGATTTTAATAAATCTTTATTAATATTATGATTATCTAACATATTTAGGATTTTCTATACCTTCTGTTTCTAAACCAACACTCGCAACTCCAGACGTTTGCAATAATACCATAGCCTGTAGTACTTGTTTATAAGCAACATGTTGATCTGCTTTTACTGTCACCATTCTGGTTGGATCGCGCAAAATAGCAGCTGCGACTTCTATTTGCAGTTGTTTTTGATCAATTGGTTTAGTTGGGCTAGAAGCTATATTTAAATATAAATTGGATTGCTCATCAATCGATACAACTATAGGAAAACTATCTTTTTTGCTCTCTATGGGTTTAGCCTGCATTTTTGGCAAATCCACCTGCACTCCTTGCATAATAATAGGTGCTGTTGCCATAAAAATCACCAACAAAACCAACATAACATCAACATAAGGTACTACGTTAATTTCTGCAACTTGTCGTCTAGATCTTTTATTATTTAATAACATAATTAAATGTCTACCGATTGAGATGATTGTTGATTACGATAATAAATTCTTTTACCAATAACCCCTATTAATTCTTGAATGGATCTTTGATACCCAGTTGTTAATGCATCAATTTTACACACAAATTTATTATAGAAAATCCCTGCAGGAATTGCAGCTAAAAGTCCCATTGCAGTTGCAATTAATGCTTCTGAGATCCCTGGGGCTACAACTGCTAAAGTAGCTTGACCAGTAGCTGTTCCTAATTGATGGAATACATTCATAATCCCCCAAATTGTACCAAACAATCCAACATATGGAGCAATAGATTGGATAGTCGCCAATGTAGCTAAATTTTTTTCTAACAATTCATGCTCTTTATATAATGCTATGGCCATAGCACGTTTTACTTCTTTAACAACTAAACTAGCTTTAAAATGATTGTTTTTAGATAGATGTAAAAATTCATTTATACCCTTAAAAAAAATAGACTCTACCCCAATTTTATTTTTTTGTGCCGATATTTGTTTATATAATGTTAAAAGTTCAACACCAGAATGCAGTAATGATTGAAATTTATCAAACACTTGGGCTCTAGCTGCTATACATCGAGTACGATTAAAAATTATTGCCCAACTCCATACGGAACTCAACATTAATCCAAGCATAACGAACTGTACCAAAATGCTCGCTTTAAAAAACATAGTTATTACTGAAAAATTACTTTCCATATGGTTCCTTGATTATTTCTAAATGTTGATAAACTTTATCAGTTAAAACACGCCCCCTTGGGGTACGCACTAAAAACCCTTGTTGAATTAAATATGGCTCTAAAATCTCTTCTAATGTACCTTTATCTTCCCCTAAAGATGCAGCAATGCTCTCTATACCAACAGGTCCACCATCAAATTGTTCTGCAATAATATTTAAAAAATGACGATCTAGTGCATCAAAACCACAAATATCTACTTCTAATAAATTTAGCGCTTCATTAACTATTTGCGAATCAATCTCGTTACTATTATTACTAACAACGGCCGCATAATCTCTAACTCTTCTTAATAACCTATTCGCAATTCTAGGTGTTCCGCGCGATCTTCTAGCTATTTCTAATGCACCGAGTGATTCAATCTTCATATTTAAAATTTTAGCTGATCTTTGTACAACTTTCTGTAATTCTAGATCAGAATAAAAATCTAATCTCAATAAAATCCCAAACCTATCTCTAAATGGGGCAGTTAATAACCCAGCCCTAGTCGTAGCCCCTATTAAGGTAAATTCTGGTAAATCTAATTTAATGGCTCTAGCTGTTGGACCTTCACCAATAATTATATCTAACTTGCGATCTTCCATAGCAGGATATAATACTTCTTCAATATTAGGATTTAATCTATGAATTTCATCAATAAATAAAATATCACCTTGTTCTAAATTAGTGATTAAAGCTGCTAAATCCCCTGCTTTTTCTAATACTGGACCGGATGTTTGACGTAAATTAACGCCCAACTCATTAGCTATAATATTTGCGAGCGTTGTTTTTCCAAGTCCTGGTGGTCCAAAAAGCAATAAGTGATCTAGAGCATCTTGACGCCCCTTAGTTGCTTTAATAAATATATCTAGCTGTTGTTTGATTTTAGTTTGACCAATATACTCAACTAAATACTTAGGACGAATTTTTTGCTCTAAAGGCGCAACATCAAGATTGTCATCTTTTTGCTGTAATTTAGTTAACACCCTTGCAGATATGTTGTCAGTTTTAATCATAATATACTTTTGATAAATTTTTTAATGCCGATCTTAGCAGTTTTTCGCTAGATACGGTCTTTATTTCATTATTATCTTTATTATTATTTATTACAGCCTTAATAGCTAGCATAGCTTCTTTTGGTTTATACCCCAAAGACATTAATGCTTCTTGCGCATCATTAACAGTATTTCTATCGATTATTTCTTGATTATTAGTATTAGAGATTACATTATTTAAATCCAATAATTCAATAAATTTTTTATTATTAACTTTATTTTGCATTTCTACTATTAGTCTTTGCGCTATTTTCTGACCTATACCAGGTATATCGGTTAATCTTGAGGTATCTTGTAACATAATACTATTTAAAAATTGTTCGATGCTTAAATGAGATAAAATTGATAGCGCTAATTTTGCTCCAAAACCAGAAATTTTTATTAGCTCACAAAATAAATTTTTTTCTTTTTCCTCTGAAAATCCATATAATCGATGATCATCTTCTCTCACAACCAGATGAGTATGTAATAAAACTTCATTACCAATTTCTGGTAATTTTACTAAAGTGCTCATTGGGGCAAAAACCCCATAGCCAACACCAGCCACATCTATTATTACCAGCAGCCCATTCTTAGCTATTAATCGACCTTTTAATTGAAATATCATATTTTTTTAAACATTAAGTTATATTGTTAATAATTTGCAGTATATAATTACTAGCACCAAATTGCAGTATAACTATTTTTCTTTAGATCAATTAAATTTTGCATTAGAATTATTATTTTAAGGAAAACGAGAAATAGTTACTAAATTTATTACAGGCATTAAAATGAAACAACAAGACCAAGTTACTAAAATAGCAATAGTTGGGGCTAACGGTAAAATGGGCAAGCATGCAGAAGCAGTAATTAATGCAATGCCGGGTTTTTCTATCGTAGCAAAAATTCATAGAGGCGATAATTTAGATGAAAGTTTAAAAACTACAAAGCCTGATATTGCAATCGAGTTAACGTCAAACTTACACGTATATGCTAATGCATCCACAATAATTCGTAATGGCGTTCACCCTATTATAGGTGCAAGCGGTCTTACCACGGACGAAATTAACACTCTTACTAAGCAATGCGAAGCAATGCATCTTGGTGGTCTAATAATTCCTAATTTTTCAATAGGGATCGCGTTAATCGCCAACTTCGCTAAGAACCTCACACATTTTTTTGATGATATATCTTTAGTAGAGTTTCATCATGCTCAAAAAAAGGATAAACCATCCGGGACCACTAAATACATAGCTGCAATTGTTAAAACTGATGAACAACAAATCGCATCCATACGCTCGAACGGTTTTTTAGCAAAACATCAACTTTATATTAATTCAAAACAGGAAAGAATAATGATCGATCACGAAAGTTTTGGCAGAAACAGTTTTGATTTGGGAATAGAATTAAGTATTAAAAAAATAATGCAATTAGATACCATGGTGATTGGATTGGAAAATTTAATATAAAATTTAAAACTTTATATAACTTAAAAAATCTTCTCGCTCTGCCTCGATACAAATTTCATCTACATATTTAATTACTAATGCCGGATACTTACCAATGGCAGTTTCTGCCGAAAATGCCACTCCGCTTGCACCATCTAATACTGCATTAGCTACGTCCATTACCTCTGCTCTCGTTGGCATAGAATTTTCTATCATTGAATCCATCATTTGAGTTGCTACGATCGATGGTTTATGTAAAAGCTTTGCAATTTTAATGATTCTTTTTTGCAATGCAGGTAATTTTGCAAGCCCTAGTTCTACTCCTAGATCACCTCTTGCTACCATTACTCCATCTGCAGTTTTGGTAATTTCTTCTATATTGATAACAGCTTTCTTGGTTTCTATTTTAGCAAAAATTTTAGCTTTACTGTCTGCATATTTAATAATAGAACGTATATTATTAATATCTTCAGCAGTTTTCACAAAAGATAATGCAAAAAAATCAATATCAAACTGAGAAGCAAATAAAATATCTTCTTTATCTTTTGACGTTAAAGCACTAGCAGATAAACCACCCCCCTGGATATTTATACCTTTATTATCAGACAAAACCCCAGCATGCAGCGCAACACAAGAAATTTTATTGCCTTTAATTAATTCTACTTTTAACGCCACCTTACCATCATCCAATAATAAAATATCATTTAAATTTAAATCCTTATATAAATCAGAATATGACAGATACACAGTTTTTTCTGTTCCAGCATTTTGATCAAACTCTGGATCTAAAATTAATTTGCTGTTGATTTTTAAATTAATTTTTTTATTAATAAATTTTCCAATTCGAATTTTAGGTCCTTGCAGATCAATTAAAATATCAACCCGTTTTTTTAATTTTTTAGAAACATCTTGTAGATGTTTGATCCTAGAAGCATGCAGCGCCTGATTACCATGCGACATATTTATGCGAGCTATATTCATACCAGCTAATATCATATCTTGTAATACATTCATCTGATCTGTAGATGAACCAAGAGTTGCAATTATTTGAGTTCTACGCATTATATATTTACCATTACAATTGTTAACCAAACTTGTTCAACAGATCTATCACTGGTAAAGTATGATTTTCTATAAATTCTAAAAATGCACTACCACCTGTAGATAAATATGAAAACCCATCTAATTTGAACTGTTTAATTACAGCCAAAGTATCCCCACCCCCAACAATAGACATGGCATGACTACCACAAACAGCCTCCGCCAAACACCTGGTACCATTAGCAAACCGCGGATCCTCAAATTTACCAACTGGACCACTCCATAAAATAGTATTGGCTGTTTTTATTATATTTTGATATTTCTCAATAGTTTTTTCACCCAGATCTAGTATACAATCAAAATCTGCAATTGATGCTATGTTTTTTTGTTGAATTAAACCATTAGAGTTCAACACTACAACATCTTCTGGCAATACAACACTCTCTAATTCTTGCGCCAATTCTAAAAAATCAAGATCCCTTAAAGATCTACCAACATTATATCCTTTAGCTGATAAACAAGTATTGGCAATTGCTCCACCTACAATCAAACAATCAACCATATTTTCTAGGGATTTTAAAACTTTCAGCTTAGTAGAAATTTTAGCTCCACCTACAACAGCAACCAATGGTCTAACAGGATTAAATAATGCTTGTTGTAATATATTGACTTCTTTGTACAATAACAACCCAGCCACCGCTAAATTCGCATAATTTAAAATCCCATAATTAGATGCATGCATTCGGTGAGCTGTTGCAAATGAATCTATAACAACAACATCTGCAAAACCAGCCAATTTTTTTGCAAACTCTGGATCATTTTGTTTTTCTGCAGCTATAAATCTAATATTTTCACATAAAACAACTTGACCTGTCTCAGCATCAATTTGATCTTGAATAAACCAATCAGCAAGAAATTTTACTGGTTTATTTAAAAGTTTTTCTAAAATTGGAACAATAATATTCAAAGATAAATTTTGATTCTCTGCAAAACCACCAACAGGATCGCCTAAATGTGACATTAAAATAATTGCAGCATTTTGCTCTAATGCATAATTAATAGTCGCAACGCTGGCTTCGATTCGATTAATATCGGTAATTATGCCATTAACTATAGGTACATTAAAATCAACTCTAATTAATATTTTTTTATTACGAATATTAATATTATCTATGCGTAGCATATTAAAGTTTAGCCATAATTAATGCTGTATCTAACATACGGTTAGCAAACGCCCACTCGTTATCGTACCATGATAATACTTTTACTAGTTGGCCTATAACTTTAGTTTGGGTTAAATCAAAAACACTAGATGCACTATTATGATTAAAATCAATAGACACTAATGGTAATTCATTAATAGATACTATTTCTGACAATTCATTAAGGGCCGCTGATTTTAAAATATTATTAACATCATTAACATCAGTTGGATTTTTTACAATGACAGACAAATCAACAACAGATACATTTAATGTTGGCACTCTTATTGCAAAACCATCTAATTTACCGTTTAGTTCTGGAATAACCAAACCTACAGCACTAGCCGCCCCTGTTTTTGTTGGGATCATAGAAGTGGTGGCCGATCTAGCTCTTCTTAAATCTTCATGATAAACATCTGTCAATACTTGATCGTTAGTATAAGAATGAATGGTTGTCATCAAGCCACTGATTACTTGCAATTTCTTATGCAACGGTAATACCAGCGGTGCTAAACAATTAGTAGTACAAGATGCATTAGATACTATTTTATCTTTAGAAGTTAAATTATTATGATTTATACCGTAAACAATTGTTGCTACATCTTTGCCAGCCGGTGCTGAAATTAACACTTTTTTAGCTCCAGCTTGCAAATGCATGGCGGCTTTTTCTTTGCTTGCAAATAAACCTGTACATTCCAACACTAAATCTATGTCTAATTGCTTCCATGGCAAATCTTGTGGATTACGAACAGATAAAATACGAATTTTATGTTCCGAATCTTGATTAATAATTAAATAATCGTTTTCGCAAGTTACTGAAAACTTAAAAGTTCCATGAGTAGAATCATATTTAGTTAAATGTGCATTAGTTATAGGATCACCTAAATCATTAATTGCAACTATCTGGATCTCTTGTAACTTTTTTTTGTGATTTTCGTATAAAGCTCGCAAAATATTTCTTCCAATCCGACCATATCCATTGATCGCTATTTTAATTGTCATAAATTTCTCTCCATACAAAATATACAGCATCCACCCGGCCGCTGACGCGGCCACCCTCCTTCGAAGCGAAGGAGGGTAAGAATTGCATAAATTTATGTCTATCTTTTAACACAAAGTTTACATTAAAATGCATCTTACCCTCCTTCGCTTCGAAGGAGGGTGGCCGCGTCAGCGGCCGGGTGGATGCTATCTATCACCGCTTGCTTAACCGCATCAACCGTAATATTTAAATCTTGATAAACTTGAGTACCAGGTGCTGACAATCCAAACCGATCTATACCTACAACTTTACCGCTTAATCCAACAAACTTATGCCAAATAAAAGTATTTCCAGCTTCAACTGCTACTCGAGCTACGATGTTTCTTGGCAACACACTTTCTTGGTAATCCACTGATTGTTTTAAAAAAATATTCATGTTGGGCATAGATACTACCCTCACCGCAAATTCTTTAGCTAATTGCTTCGCAGCTTGTATTGCTAACTCTACTTCTGAACCAGTAGCTATAATAATTGCTTGGGGATTGATTGGATCGTACAAGACATAACCACCATTTTTGATATTATCCAACATGCTAGCATTTCTATTTTGCTGCACAACTGCTTGTCTAGATAAAACTAAACAACTGGTATTTATAAGCTCAGGATTTATAGATTTTTGCCAAGCAATCATCGTTTCTACAGTATCACAAGGTCGCCACACTGATAAATTAGGTGTCATACGTAACATAGATAATTGTTCTATTGGTTGATGAGTTGGACCATCTTCACCTAAACCAATAGAATCGTGGCTAAGCACATATATTACTTTTTGCTGCATTAAAGCACTTAATCTTAGTGCACTTTTGGCATAGTCTGCAAATACTAGAAATGTACCACCATAAGGAATAAAACCCTTATATAAAGCCATGCCGTTCATTATAGCAAACATGCCAAATTCTCGTACTCCATAATGAAGATAATTAAATATTTTATTATCTTCATTATGGGTTTCATTTTGTTCATGAGGCACATTAAATTCTACTACATTATTATGTAATGTTAAGTTAGAATGAGACAAATCTGCAGAACCACCAAACAATTCTGGTAATTCCTTCGACAAGGCATCTAAAATAATTTTAGATGCTTGCCTTGTCGCTATATTTTTCGAATTTTGCGTAACGTCAAACAATAAATTTTCTACAACTTTATTCCAATTGTTTGGTAATTTGTTAGATATACGTCGCCCTAACTCAACAAATAATGTAGGATACTGTGTGCTATATTCGTGAATTTTTTTATTCCACTCAGCATTAATTGCAGCCCCTTTATCTTGGCTATCCCAAGCATTATAAATTTCTTCTGGTATAACAAACGGCTTATATTCCCAATTTAATTGTTTTCTAGTTGCTAAAATTTCTTTTTGACCAAGAGGCGCACCATGACATGTTTCTGTACCAGCTATAGGAGAACCATATCCTATAATTGTTTTACAACACAACAAACTTGGTTTTCTAGTTTCTAATTTGGCTTTTGTTATAGCTTTTGTGATGCTATCTGGATTATGACCATCAATGTTATCTATAACATTCCAATTATATGCAGCAAACCTTTGTGGTATATTTTCTGTAAACCAATGATCTGTTTTACCGTCTATAGATATTTGGTTATTGTCCCAAAATACAATCAATTTATTTAAACCTATTGTGCCGGCCAAAGAACATACTTCGTGAGAAATACCTTCCATTAAACAACCATCTCCAACAAAACAATAGATATAATGATCAATAATATTAAAATTTTCTCGATTAAATGTTCTGCTCAATAATTGTTCTGCAAGTGCCATTCCAACTGCCATACCTATTCCTTGCCCCAATGGCCCGGTAGTAGCTTCCACACCAGGCGTAATTTTATATTCAGGATGTCCCGGAGTTTTGGAATGTAATTGTCTAAATTGTTGTAAATCCTCGATAGTTACATCATATCCACTCAAATGTAATAATGCATACTGCAACATACTGCCATGACCATTAGACAATATAAAACGATCTCGATTAATCCATTGTGGATTGCCAGGATTATGGGATAAAAAGTCATTCCACAGCACCTCAGCAATATCCGCCATACCCATGGGCATCCCAGGATGCCCGCTACCAGCAAGTTGCACTGCATCTATACTTAAAAATCGCAGAGCATTTGCTAATTTTTTTTTGTTTAATTTATAAAACATGTTAGTATTTTACCCATGTTAGTCGCCATTACAAGAAATTCAACCATTTTATCTAAGTATATCAATTCCGAACTCCTTGTCGGAATTTTTTGGAAAGTTCTCTCATGCGCTTGTTTTGCTGGTATCAATATTATAGTTCGCTATCTGGCAAGGGACAGTTTATCAATAGAACAAAAATTGTCTAGTCTGACAATCATGTTCTTCCAAAACATAATCGCTACAATATTTCTGTTACCATTTATATTTCAAAAAACTAACAGCATCAATATATTTAAAAATTTTGTTTTATCTAAATATTTAATTTTACAAATCATCCGAATCACCACGGCAATAGGCGGTATCTATTTATGGTATTTTAGTCTTGCTAAAATGCCAGTTCCTCAAGTGGTAGCTATCAGCTTTCTTTCTCCTGTAATAACTGTCATTGGAGCTGCAATATTATTAAAAGAAAAACTTAACATCAATAGATCTCTTGCAATTTTTTTAAGTTTGACTGGTGGATTTTTAATTAGTAGACCAGATTTAGCAATATTTAATAATTTTTTAAATTGGGATGCAATATTTCCAATTTGTGCTGCCTTAATTTTTTCTGCAGATAAATTGATTACACGAAAAATACTAATTCTTAAAGAATGCCCAGCACTTACCACTATTTATTTAATGTTATTCACCGCACCTTTGTGTCTAATTATTGCGTTATTAACAGATTCATGGAACTTCCCAACCACTTCTAATTTTTTACCGTTATTGTTATCAGGCATATTATATGCTATAGCACACTTTGCTTTTAACAAATCCCTAGAAACATCAGAAATAACACTAGTAATGCCTTATGGTATTACTAAAATAATTTTTAACTCTATCTTAAGTTATTTAGTTTTTTCTGAAATACCAGAAACTTTTACTATGTGGTTAGGGATTATAATAATATCAGCAAGCACTATTTTATTAATATAAATCACTTAATGAGATTAAACATATGATCCAAAAAACATTATTTACTTCCGAATCTGTGTCCGAGGGGCACCCAGATAAATTAGCAGATCAAATTTCTGATACCGTATTAGATACTATATTAAAAACAGATCCTTTAGCTAAAGTCGCATGCGAAACTTTGGTTAAAACAGGTCTAGTCTTAATTGCTGGAGAAATACAAACTAATTGTGTATTTGATCTAACAACTTTAGAAGAACCTATCCGCAATATTATTAAAAATATTGGTTATTGTAATGATGCAGCTGGTTTTAACGGTAACTCTTGTGCAATTTTACAAGCTCTAAGCAAACAATCTATAGAAATCGCAAATAATGTAAAATCAAAAAAAGCTTATAATCAAGGTGCTGGAGATCAAGGTATTGTATTTGGTTTTGCCTGTGACGAAACACCCACCCTTATGCCAGCTCCTATTTTTTATGCCCACTTACTAATGAAAAAACAAGCTGAACTTAGAAAAAATCTTTATTTACCATGGCTAATGCCAGACACTAAATGTCAAATTACTTTTTTGTACGAAAATTTAAAACCAGTCGCTATAACCAACGTAGTATTCTCTACTCAACATACACCAGATATTAATCAAAAAAAATTAACAGAAGCAGTAATGGAAAACATTATTTTAACTGTTTTGCCGAAAAAATATTTACAACACAATCCTAAATTTTTAATTAATCCTAGCAAAAAATTTACAATTGGTGGACCAGTTGCGGATTGCGGCTTAACTGGCAGAAAAATAATAATCGATACTTATGGCGGTATGGCGCGCCACGGTGGTGGAGCATTTTCTGGAAAAGATCCATCCAAAGTAGACAGAAGTGGAGCCTTAATGGCTAGATATATAGCGAAAAACATCGTAGCTGCTAAACTAGCATCTCGCATTGAAATCCAAATTTGTTATGCAATTGGCATTGCCCAACCTTTAGCAATTAGTGTCAACACTTTTGGTACTAGCAAATTATCTGATGAAAAATTAGTTTCTTTAATCAAAAAAAACTTTGACTTGCGACCTGCTAAAATAATTGCTGATTTAAATTTAGCCAGACCAATTTATACTAAAACTGCAGCTTATGGACATTTTGGCAGGAATGAACCAGAATTCACGTGGGAAAAAATCCGCAATGCAAATATTTAGATTTTTTGAAAATCAAGATTTTATAATAAATAAAAAATTTTTTTTAAATCAACAAAATAGTCACAAAATTATCTCTGTATTAAGACTGCAATTGAATGATGTAATATATTTGTTTAACAATACCAATAGAGAATTTACTGCTAAAATCACAAATATTACAACAACCAAACCAAACAAATCAAAAATTAAAGTAAAAATTATTGAAATAGAAATTTTACAAGCTATTAATAAGAATTTAGAATCACCACTTAAAATTCATTTAGCACAAGCAATCGCTAAACATGACAATATGGACTGGATTATTCAAAAAGCTATAGAACTTGGAGTGCATAGCATTACCCCGATTATAACCAAAAGAACTATCGTTAAAATAACTACAGAGCAAATTCAAAATAAAACATTACACTGGCAATCTATTGCCGTAGCCGCTTGCTGCCAATGTGGACGCAATATAGTGCCTAGTATTAATCCTATTATTTATTTTGATGATTTTATAAACTTAGTTCAAAAAAAAGATTTTGATAATAAATTTATTTTATCACCAAATTTTGATCTTGATTCTAAAGATCTGGACAAAAACAAAACAAATATCAGCATCAACATAGATCCTAAACAAGAAATTATTTTAGTTGTTGGACCAGAAGGTGGATTTAGTATCGAAGAATTAACAATTGCCCAAAAAAATCAATTTTCACCATTAACTATTGGTCCAAGAGTATTACGCACCGAAACAGCACCACTAGTCGCACTTAGTATATTACAATCAAAATATGGAGACTTATAAAACATTGAATAAAAATAATTCTTCAAATCAATTAATATTAGGTTTTGATTTTGGCACTAAATATATTGGTGTAGCCATCGGACAAACAACCACCAACACCGCAAGACCACTTACTTGCTTAAAAGTTAAAAATCGCCAAATTAATTGGCAAGACATAGATCACTTAATAAAATCATGGAACCCTGGACAATTAATTGTTGGAATTCCAGTTGATATGCAAGGCAAACAACAACACACTACTTTAGAATGTTTGAATTTTTTGGGTTTATTACAAAAGAGATATAATTTACCAACCCATAAAGTTGATGAACGCCTTAGTACTTGGGAAGCCAAAAAAAGTTTATATGCACTACAAAAATCGAATTTCACCCCTAAAGAATTAGAGCAAGTAAATGCAACTGCTGCTGCAATTTTAGTTCAACAATGGCTTAATGAAATAAAATTAAATTAATTTAATATATTATGGTAGCTAACACGTTGAATTTATTGTATTATTAGTTATGGAAAATATTAATGTTAATTTAATGCTTAGGTTGTTGGATATACAAGAATTTTTTACCCATCAATGGTTGATGTCATATCCAAACGACCATCAAAAATTATCTGAATTAATTAACATCAGAAAAACACAATTGTCTCTAAAAGAATTAGCTACAGATGACGAGGATGATTCTAGCGGTGGCGGTGGCGGCGGTCGAGGCACCATAAAAGGTTTACGCGCTAAAGATGATCCAAATATAAGAAACCCTCTTTCCCGAAGAATGACTAGAAGATAATAAATTTATTAAACAAACAATTCTTGTAAATCATTTAAGAATCTTCTGCCAAGCATAGTTGGTTTTATAATGTTTCCAGTTATTTCTAATAATTTTTTTTGAACTGCAATATCTAAAGGATCCTTAATATCATCCAAATTACAAGAAGTTTTATACAAAAAATCCTCTTTTAAAAACCCTTTTTGTAATCTTAAATTGTTTAACATAAATTCAAAAATTATTTCTTTCTTAGTTAATATCTGCTGTTTGCAAATTACTTTATTATCTAAATTTGTTAAATATTCTTTAGGATTTTTAGTTTTTTCTAATCTAACAATTCTAAAATTATTAAAATCAGTAATTTTGCTATGCGCCCCAGGCCCTATACCTAAATAATCACCATATTGCCAATAATTTAAATTATGCCGACAATGATGCTTTTTTTGAGAAAAAGCCGATATTTCATAATTAATATAATTTTTATTACTCAATTCATTGAAACCATGATTATATATTTCCCATATTGTGTCTTCGTTTGGTAATCGAGGAGGACGACTATAAAATAGTGTATTTTGCTCCATAGTTAATTGATACCAAGAAATGTGAGGTGGAGCAAAAGATAACAGTGTATTTAAGTCATGCATGGCATCCGCAACAGTTTGTTCTGGCAAACCATACATGCAGTCTATATTAAAGCTGTCAAAATTTGTTTTAATTATATTATCTAGAGTAAATTTTATATCACAAGTCTTATGAATACGCCCTAATGTTTTTAATTTATCATCTTGAAAACTTTGTGCCCCAAGAGAAATTCTAGTAATACCGGCAGCTTTATAACTAGGCATACTATCTTGCTCTATAGTACCTGGATTTACTTCTAAAGTTATTTCCAAACCATCTGAAAAAACAATTTTTTTGTTTATATAATTTAAAATTTTTGCTATAGCTGCACCAGACAACAAACTAGGGGTTCCACCACCAAAAAAAATGCTGGTTAATTGGTTTTTACCAGTTTGCAGTACCAATTCCAAATTAGCATCAAAGTCTGCTAAAAGTTTTTCTATATACAATTGTTCAGGAATTGATTTGTTAATCGCATAAGAATTAAAATCGCAATAATAACATTTTTTTACACACCACGGAAAATGTATGTATATGCTAATTGTATCATCACCCATGTGCTATCACTACTAGAAACGCTATTAAGTTTGCATAGTTTTTCATTGTATATTCATCCCCAACAAAACAAAAAAATAAGTGCTAAGTTTAACATTGTATCTTATAGATTTAAAATATAATTAGGTAAACAATGGAAATCACGGAATTATTAGCTTTTGCAGTAAAAAATCGCGCTTCAGATTTACATTTATCTGCAGACATGCCCCCTGTTATTAGGGTAGATGGCGACATGCGTAAATTAGATATGGAACCAATATCTAACAAAGATGTACATACGATGCTGTACGATATTATGAATGACAAACAACGTAGATCCTATGATCAAGATTTAGAAATAGATTTTTCTTTCGAAGTACCAAATTTATCCAGATTTCGTGTAAATGCTTTCAATCAACATCGTGGATCTGGTGGCGTATTTAGAACAATTCCATCTAAAGTATTAAGCCTAGAAGCCCTAAAATGTCCCGATATATTTAAAGAAATATCAGAAACTCCTAGAGGATTAATTTTAGTAACTGGTCCTACAGGTAGTGGTAAAAGTACTACTTTAGCCGCAATGGTTGATTATATAAACACTAATAAACATCACCACATTTTAACAATAGAAGATCCGATAGAGTTTGTACATACTAGCAAAAGAAGTTTAGTCTCTCAGCGAGAAGTACATAGAGATACCTTAGGATTCACCGAAGCTCTCCGTTCTGCATTAAGAGAAGATCCCGATGTTATTTTAGTTGGAGAATTACGCGAGCTAGAAACTATTAGATTGGCACTAACTGCTGCAGAAACTGGTCACTTGGTATTTGGCACTCTACACACCACTTCAGCTGCAAAAACAATTAATCGTATTGTTGACGTGTTTCCTGGAGCAGAAAAAGATATAGTACGTACAATGCTTTCTGATTCAATTCGCGCAGTAATATCACAAACCTTACTCCCTAAACAACCTTCTGGTCGAATAGCAGTACACGAAATTATGATAGGTGTATCATCTATTCGTAATTTAATTAGAGAAAACAAAATAGCACAAATGTATTCTGTCATTCAAACTGGACGCGCTATTGGCATGCAAACTTTAGATCAAGCTTTGCAAAAATTAGTAGAAAGAGGAGAAGTAGACGCTAAAACTGCTAGGACAAAAGCGGAAAATAAAGATTTATTTAAAACAACAGATAAAGGGTCGGCTACTGAAGAATAAACACCTACAACGAACAACAAATGCATAAAAAGTGGAAATTAATTTATGTCAATGGTATCTGATTTATTAACAAAAATGGTCGAACAAAAAGGTTCTGATTTATTTATAACTGTTGGCATGCCTGCTTGCATAAAATCTGATGGTAATATAAAAAACTTAGGTGACACAGCTTTTACCCCCCAACAAACTACCGAAATAATATTTTCCATGATGGACGAAAATCAAAAAACAGAATTTACTAACAAGAAAGAATGCAATTTTGCTTTACAAACTGATATTGGTAGATTCAGGGTAAATGCTTTTTATCAACGCTGTCATGTTGGCGCAGTACTGCGCCGTATAGAAACTAAAATCCCAGAATTAGAAGAGTTACAAGTACCATCAGCTTTATCAGAATTTATAATGTTACAAAGAGGATTAGTTATATTAGTAGGAGCCACTGGTTCTGGAAAAAGTAGTACACTAGCTGCTATGATTGGTTATAGAAATAAAAATTCATCTGGTCATATTATTACCATAGAAGATCCAGTTGAATTTGTTCATCCGCATATAAAAAGCATTATCACTCAACGAGAAGTTGGTATTGATACCGAATCTTTTGACTTAGCTCTAAAAAACACTCTGCGCCAAGCACCAGATGTGATTTTAATCGGAGAAATAAGATCCCAAGAAACTATGAGTTATGCCATTAATTTTGCAGAAACTGGCCATTTATGTTTAGCAACACTGCATGCTAATAATGCCAATCAAGCAATGGACAGAATAGTAAATTTTTTTCCACATGAAAAACGCCAACAACTACTAACAGATTTATCGTTAAACTTGCGTGCGGTAATCGCTCAACAATTAATTCCTGTAGCCACCGGTAAAGGACGAATACCAGCCGTCGAAATTTTAATAAATACCCCAGCTATTTCAGAAAGTATCAGGAAAGGAGAGATCTCCGCCATAAAAGAATTGATGTCTAAAGGTTCAACTATTGGCATGCAAACTTTTGACCAAGCACTATTTAATTTACATAAAGCTGATAAAATTACTTACGACGAAGCAATCCAACATGCAGATTCAGAAAACGAACTGCGACTTATGATCAAACTAAGCAAAGGCAATGCTGGCAAATCCGAGTTTGACGGCATAAGATTACAAAATTAATTCAGCTATTTCTTGCCAAGAAATAGCATATATACCATCTGATAATTTTACTTTCCTTAAAGTTTGACATACCACATAAGCGTTAATGACATTATTATATTCTTCTTTAAATAATTTAAGATGTTTAATATCAGATAAATTAGGTTTGTCTGTTAGTTTTACTTCTATTGGAATTAACAGATCATCTTTAACAATTACCCAATCAACTTCTTGCCCATTTACATCTCTCCAAAAATGAATTTTTACTTTGTGATCTATATTATTTGCTCTGGCTAAACGCACTAACTCTAATCCAACAAATTGTTCAAACAATTTTCCTAAATATGTTTCTGGTAATTTAATTCCTTCAAGAGCACTTACGCGCCTTATTCCTAAATCAAAAAATAAATATTTAGGAGTTTTAATTAATTTACGCCGAGTCTGAGATTTTATTAATGGATCAATACGTTCTGCAATTAAACAATCTTCTAGAATTTGATAATAAGATGCGATGGTCGTATGAGCCACTCCAATCTCTTGAGAAAGTTTACGAAAATTTACTATATTGCCAGATTCAGAAGCAGCTAAATGCAAAAATCTTGAAAAAAAACCAACATTACGCACAACAGCCTCAGCACGAATTTCTTCTTCTAAATAAGTAGTAACATAAGAACTTAAATCTATTTCTTTATCATTTGAATCTAATACAGTAAATACCCCAGGTAATGTCCCATACAATAACAACTCTTTTAATGAAGTATTTAAGTTAACAGCAGCAGCGATTTTATTATTAATTTTAGCAATCTCAAGATAAGTTAACGGATCCAACTTTAAAGATACCACCCTACCAGGAAGTAAATTAATTTTTGAACCAGAATATAATTTTCTAGCAGACGAACCAGTTAAAATAAATTTTGCAATATCTCGATCTATTAAATCTTGTACTACATTCAAAATCTCTGGAATTTTTTGTATTTCGTCTATAACTACCAATGGCTTAGTATTTAGCTGTTCTGCTAAAGCCTCTATTTCCCCTAACAGCAACCCTGGTTGTTGCTCATAACGCTGTCTAATTGTTGGTTGAACAAAAGAGACAGTAAAATCAGCTACTAACCTATTAATTAATGTTGTTTTGCCTGTTTGACGAGCCCCTAACAATAAAACGCTTTTATTACGATCTAATGCCCTGGTTATTGAATTTTCTAGCAATCTATTTATATATTTTTTTTTGGAGTCCATACGCTCCATTTTAGTAGATTTTGGAGCATACGGCAACCATAAGATTACAAAATTAACTTATACTTTCTCTTATGAGAAAAATTACTAAATTTAACATTCCTGGCATGAATCTAATTGGTTTGATGATTAGTTCAGCACTTGGTGCTTTTATATTAGCAGTTATCGTTAAAGTGTCTTTTACTGTAAGCAATAACTTTCAAATTATCAAAGCCACCTCCGAATTAGAATCTTCTGCCAGAATGCTTAATAATTTTTTTGGAAAAGTATTACTTTCAAATGGATATAACAATCCCTCTACCAACCCAAATTTTTTTAAAATAAGTGCCGACGGTAAGTCAGTTAATTTTTCTTTATGGTACAAAGGCGGTCTAGACGGCACGTTACTTTGTTCAGGACACCAAGAAACTAATCCTGCTAATTTAAATTTAATAACTATTTTTTTTAAAAAGCCAACCTCAACCGCATTATCATTATTAGATGGATATGCTACATGTTCAGACCCAAGTCTAAACCCAAGTCTAACATTACCAACCGATGGAACAGCTAGTGGTGTATCATATACCCCAATTATCAGTAAAGCGCAATTTGCTGGTTTTTATGTAGCTCCTATAGTGGCAGATATAACTGATCCCAACAATAAAATAGCAACTTTACCACTTTTGTCTAATGCTAATCCAGCTGTTACTTATAAATCTAATGGCATTAAATTAGCAATTGTATTAAGATCATCAATACCTGTTTTCAATATTAACAGAGTAGTAGAATTTAAGAATATTTTTAATCAACCCATATTATTTGCTAATAACACCACAAATCCACAAGGTGACAAATATTTGTATAAATTAGTTATTATTCAATCTCCGTTTGTTTATACTAGCGTATATGATCCAACTACTTTAAGCTATGATCTAACTAACAGTACCATAGTAAAAATATCTAATTAATATAAGCTCACTGAATATAGTCCTATTCTGAATTATATTCTCGCAATAAAATCATTTGATATCAAACCACCAATAACATTGCTAAAAACTAATTATTAAACAACAATATTATTTATGCATAGAAAAATTAAACAGGGAATGTTTCTAATAGCTAGCTTGTTATTAACCTCCGTACTGACAGCTACTGGTATTGTATTAATAAAAGTTACCGCTAGCGGAAAACAAATTTCTGACAATTCTATAAAAAAGACTCAATTATTAACCGCAACCACAATGTCTAATTCTATCATTAGCGCTTCTATAGATAATATCATGAAAGCAAATTCTACTGCCAATATTTTTTTAGTAGATACATCAACTGGATCAAGAACTATCGTACAAAATCCCACAACAACAAAAAATTTATGCACAGAAATTTTTAATAAATCAACCTGCGATACACTAGGAACAGGCCCTACCAACCCAATAACTCTAGTCCCAGCTGCTCAGCAACTCGGTAATTTTAGTATAAGCCAATCAGGACCAACCATTACG
>CAIJNR010000033.1 GCA_903822055.1 uncultured Francisellaceae bacterium
ACGTTTGAGTGTGCTTCAGAGTCAAAATCAGATCCCAAAGAAGGAGTTACTTGTTTTTGGTATTATAAAATAAGCTCTATTGGTTACTTGGCTTCTAAAATACTGGAATATTTAACTATAGACAATAATATTCAGAGATTTTTCAATGTAAATGTTGACAAAATTCATGAGGAAAATATTTCTAATAGTGTTATTAGAAAAGAAAACATATTTTTATTGTTTAAAAGAAAAATAAAAGAATCTTTAAATTATTTTATGAATTTTAATGGGGTGTCTTTTTTTTATGGTGTCACATTATCTTTTTTTTATTCTATTATAAATATAAATGGTAATAAAATTTATTCGCCTGTTTTGTATAATCCAAAGATCAACATTGATGAAGAAATTTGTGAGTTCATTAATATTTTTGATAAACTATCAATTTTCCTCATAAACAAACAACTAGTTGAACATAACTTTGACATGAAAATTCCTAAACTTGCTATTAAATATCCAGGATTTATTCACAATTACAAAGAGAATACAGCTATTATTGATTCGTGTTTAAAAGGAAAAACTAAGCTTATAATCCCTCAGCATGGATCTAGTTATGCAACAATAAAAAATAGTTATCGCAAAGAGATAGAATATAATTTATCCACATTTGTTTCTTGGGGTAGCAAAATGGAGTCATGTTTGGATAGAAAAAATACAATTAATTTTTTGCCAAACCCATACCTTAATTCTATTGCAAATAAATATATTTTAAAGAGACAAAAAAATATACTATGGGTGACTGCTGTGCATGCTAAGGTTTATGATGGGTTGGAGGGTCAGTATTGTTTAAAAACTCCAATAGAATATATGAAGAAAAAAATTTCTTTTTATAATTCTTTAGAAGGAAGTGTACGTAAGTTTATTGTATACAAAACTTTTGCACACGTTGAATGGATGTTCTACGACACCATGAAAAATATTATACCAGAGAAACAGCAACTTTCAGGTGGATATATTATTCCTCTTATGCTGGATTCTAAAATTGTTTTTATAGATTGTTATGCAACAGCTTTTTATGAAACTATGAGTATGAATGTACCTACTATATTGAGTATGTTTGAGATGGATCCGTTATTTGCTCCAGATGCAGCATTAATGTTTAAAAAATTTGAAGAAGTTGGGGTTCTTTATCGCACCCCAGAAGAAGCTGCAAAGTTTATTAATCAACTATGTTTTTCTGATATTAAAAAATGGTGGTATGACGAAAAAATACAAAGTGTAAGAAGAGAGTTTCTTCAAATGTATGCTAATAACAAACCATATTTTTGGCCATGGTTAAAAGCAATTTTAAAAAAGGAAATATAATGATGTATTTTGCAGCTTGGCAACAACTACCATCCCCTCAAGTAACAGTAGCTATGGCGAGTCTTGGTTTTGATTGGATAGTCGTAGATCTTGAACATACATCTATTACTACACAAGAGGCAGAAACAATTTTTATTGCAGCTGAAAGTTGTAGATGTAAACCATTTGTTAGATTACCGTCCGCAGATCCTTATTTGGCTAGACGTCTTTTAGATGCTGGAGCAGTTGGAATAATGGTGCCAGTTGTAGAGTCCAGAGAAAAATTTGATCAATTTTCAGAACACTGTTTATTTCCACCAAAAGGAAAAAGAGGCTTGGGTCTTGTTCGGGCAAATATTTGGGGGTGGAATTTAGAAAAATATTTTAATGAGTTTAAACCAATAATTATTGCTCAAATAGAAACACAGACTGGTGTTGAAAATATAAAAAACATTCTTGCCTCTCAATTTTTAGATGGGATCATGATTGGTCCATATGATCTAACAGCAAGTCTTGGAAAAGCAGGTCGATTTGAGGACGAAACTTATAATAGTGTTTGTAATTCTATATTTGAAGAAGCAAAAAAACATAAAAAAATGATTGGGTACCATCAAGTAGAACCAAATAAAATTGCATTACAAAAGTGTATTGACAAAGGGTATGACTTCGTGGCTTACGGTACAGATATTGTTGCTTTAAGACATGCATTAGATGTTACTGTATTACGTTAAATCATTAATAGGTAATTTATTATGTTTATGAAAAAATATCCTAATGTTGTCAATAATTCATATATTTTTTGTATAGCACTTTGGCCAGTATTAAATTATATAAACAATAATTTTAATAAAATAAACTCAATAACAGATATTTTATTTTTACCATTAATTTTGTTTGTTGTGTGTTTTGTTGTCATAAAACTTATAAATATAAAGTTTAAACAAAATATTTCTAGATATTTATTACCGTTGCTAAGTTTAATATTCATGCTATTTAGTTATGGTTCTTTTTGTGATACTGTAGGGTTATATGTTAGCGTGCCATTTTTGAAAATTTCTTATCTATGGTTGTTATTATTATGCTTTATTTTGCATGCAAGCTGGAAGTTTAGTGTTAATACAGAGATCACTAAAATTGTCAAAGTAGTTATATTGGTTATCATTAGTTTGCCATTGTTTAGTTTATGTAAAAATTATACACGTAGTTGGCATACTAAAACAAATGAACAATATGTTTATGTTAGTGAAGATAATGCATTTGAAAAAATAAAGCATTTTAAGCATAAACCAAATATTTATTTTATACTAACAGATGCTTATGCTAGTAATGATACATTGCAAGAAACAACTAAATTTAACAATCAATTGTTTCTTGATTATCTTGCAAAAAAAGGCTTTTTGATCGGGGGGAATACATATTCCAACTATCATTTTACAGTTGCTTCCTTAAGTGCCACCATGAATATGAGGCTTCATTCTAAAGAAAAAAATTCTGATTATATAAAATATACACCACAAATGCATGAATCATTAAAAGGCAATAATGTTGTTAGAAGAATATTGAAATCAAATGGATATGATATTATAAATATTCCAGCTTGTTGGTATGAGATGAGTTGTTATGGGTATGAAGATTATTGTATTAGAGGTAATGGCTATGATATTTATAGAAGTTTTTTATCATCTACCCCATTTAGAATTTTCAAGTTACCTAATCAATATGTAGATTTAGATGGAATTGAGGTGCTTATAAATAAATTTAACGATTCTAAGCCAATTTTTCTTTTTGCTCACTTGGCGCAAGTACATGATGCTATTTATGATCAAAATGGTAAGAAGCAATTGCCGTTACATCCAATTTATTCATCAGAAAAAGATTCAAAAAGATATATTGCCTCAATAAAATATTTAAACAAACAGTTGGTAAAACTAGTAGATTTTATTATACAAAAAGATCCTAAAGCAGTGATTATAATTCAAGCTGATCATGGACCAACATATGTTGGAAAACAAAAAAATAAAAACCCTACTTATTGGCTAAGTCATAATGATGATTTAAGGTTTAATTCCATAGAAGAGTTTAAATATGCATTTGGCATTTTAAGTGCAATACATTTGCCAAATTATGGAGATAGATATCATGAAATAAAAGAGAGTTTTTCTTTAAGCCCTACTCCTGTTAACTTATTTAGAAATATTTTTGCTTATTTAAGTGACGTGGATCCTAATTTGGAATTAGATTCATCTTATTTTTTATATTACGATAAATTAAAAGATGGGTATAATTCTATAGATGTTAATTTTCAATAAGGAACATAAAAATGCGATATATTATATTTTGTACTCTTTTGATTAGCTTGTTAAATCAAAATGCTTATGCTTATTTAGATGGCAATACTGGTAGTATGCTATTACAGTTGTTGTTTGGTGGCGTAGCTGGTGGTTGGTTTATAATAAAGATGTATTGGAGCAAGATCAAATTATATTTTTTTAAACCAAAACTTGATGAAACAAATGTAGTTTCACCAAAAAACTCAACAGAAGAAAGTAAATAATTTTATGATATTAAATAAAATAATATTTGATGATGGCTCATTCCGTGATCCAGATGGGATGGTTTTTTATTATAACAATGAGGTATATAGAAGCATATCTGCTAATTGTTATGGTGTTGTAAAAAGAATAATAGAAGCTCAGTTTTTTAATAAATTAATTGATACCAATAGTATTGTTGGCACTAAATTAGTACCTAACTGTTTTTTGCAAAATAAGTATTATGCTAGTGATATATTACAACACGATAAAATTTTATTTATGACTTATCCATATGAATGGTCTTTTGCCATGTTAAAAGATGCTGCTTTGTTAATTTTATACATATTAAAAGAAACTTTAAGTAATAATTTTATTTTAAAAGATGGGACAGCTTGGAACGTAACATTCCATAATGGCAAGATGTGTTTTTTTGATGTGGTATCTATTGGTGAATACCAAGATGGCCAAGTATGGGAAGGGTATTCACAATTTTGTAGAGAATTTTTGTATCCATTATTAATTAAAGCTCATAAAAATATTGATTTTCAAGCTTTTTTTAAAGGATCTTTAAACGGCATAACACCTAGTGTGGCCAATACTATTTTTTCTTTTAAAGACTGGCTTAAAAGTGGTATTTTTAAGCACGTATTTATTAATGCACAGCTTACTAAATCAAAAGTTATTGAAAATTCCAGTTTGAAAAATAAATTCTATTTAGATCGTAAAGTTTTAGTTAAGTTGGCTACAAATTTAGAATCAATAATTGAACCATTAAGTTCATCTAATAATAATTCATTATGGTCAGATTATGTTGCAAATAATACTTATTCTGAAAATGATGTTAATGAAAAAAAAGGATTTATTTGTGATATCATTAAGAAATTTAATAAAATTA
>CAIJNR010000034.1 GCA_903822055.1 uncultured Francisellaceae bacterium
ACAACATTAGGTATTTCTTTTTCAGAATAAGTTTTCCAATTATATAAAGGTGTTGACGCTAAAATAATCTCTTCATAAAATCCTTGTTCTTTGGGTGTTCCTATATTATACAAAGCCTCATTCCATTGCCGTGGAGCTAAAGAAAGATAAAACTGACTTTCACCATTATATCTGTTAACTGAAAACTTGATTTCCCAGCTAGACGGAACGTAACTAGACACCAATTCAAAATTACTAGCATCTGGCATAATCAGCTCGCCTTCATCACACTCTATTCTAAAGCCTAAAAGGTAAGTATTATCTGCAGACAATGTTAAAACTATATACTCTTTTCCTATAGTTAAACTACCATTACTAGCTCCAGAGTTAGTAACTTTTTGGCCATTTAATATTAAATTTGTACATTTTATTTTCATACAGCTAAATTAGTTTACAATAAAACATTTTAATAGACGTGTATTCCTAGGAATTTAATAAAATCAAAGCACTGTTATCCAAATTATTTTGAAGTGCTACCCTTGATAAGATCCAACAAAATAGAGCTAGGCTTGCTAAAACCAGATAAACGAGCTTTTTCGTATGCTTCTTCTTCACGATAAATAATTTCTGCTTCTCGTAAGTATACTTTTACTACATCAGGAATTTGATTTTGAGGATAACTGCGCCAGTTTTCTAATGGCCCAGCTTCTTCGATAATTGCTTCATAAAAATTTGATTTGTAAGACTCTGGTGTTTCACCATCAAATATAGCATTATTCCATGCTACTGGAGCTAAATCTAAGTAGTAAGATCCGTCTTGACATTCGCTACACTTTATTTCCCAATTAGATGGAATATAGTTAGATAAAATTTCAAATTGATCGCCGCTACATATAATTATATCTCCCTCATCATTTTCTATTTGAAACTCAATGAAACCTTTTTTTATATACAAAACTAAAACTATATATTCTTTACCAACAGTTAAATTTCGGTTTTTTGCACCAATAGTTGTTATTTTTTTACCAAGCTCACTTATTTCTTTACATTTTATTTTCATTTATTTTTACCTTTTAGACGTATTTTGGCACGGGGTCATATGGCTTGCTCGTTGGTTCTCGTGGAGGTTGGGTTGTTGTAAATAACCCAACGGGCTGTTTTACTTTAAAATCACAGCCATATTTAACTTCACCAGTTACATGATTATAATAAAAATGAATATCAGCAACTTGCCCTGTATTTAAAGTAACTGGATTAGTTCTATATTTTCCCCAGTTTTCCATTGGTTCACCATTTTTAGTAAGCTCTCGAATAACCTCAGGGTTATTTAATTTCTTTCCTTCTAACAATCTAAAATTTTTATCTGTTACACATTCTAAAGCTTTTGCAGTTAAGTTTCTACTTTGATCTAATAACCCTGCTTCTTTAAATGATAATTCTGTTCTTAACTTTAAACCATCTCTAAAATCTGAATTATTATTGCCTCCTATGCTGAAAGAGCCACCGCCAGAAGGTGGTGGACCACCACTTCTACCAAAACTACCTCCACCAGATGAACCACCACCGCCCATGTTATTACTTTCACCACCGCAACCACCACTGGATCTGCCACCTCCACTGCCAGCTGAGCTAGTACTAGATTGCGCTCTTGCTGGAGCACTACTGCTTGGCACGGTTACAATCAACTGCACTTAAGCCAAATAAAACTTTGGGATCAGCTACCATTACTCATCCTTTTCATCCTCTACATGGAAAAAATTTTCCTATCTTATCAATTAAAAAAATTGCCGATAATGAAATTTTTAGTTTAGCAGTATCTATATATGGAGTATTGGCCATACCTAGAGAATGGACAGATCAAGCTAACCCAACCCCATATGAATTTTTATCTAACAAATCTATTCTATCGGTTCTTCATCTTGAAAAATTAACAGAACTAATTAATGAATTAAATGAAAACAAAAAAAAGGTTGACTATAAATGAACAATTTTTTATTATTATCTGGGCATCTGTTTAAATGGTCTGATTACAATGGAACATTTTTCTACTTATTATTTGAAACAAAAACGCAAACGGCTTATGCAACAACTAGAGAAATTAGAACCTCTAGTAATGAGAGGCTCTTTGATCGAACGTTACAAAAAATGTGGCAAAACAAACTGCAAATGCTATACGGGAAAAGGTCACGGACCAAAATATTATTTATCGATTACATTATCCAAAAACAATCTTGTTATAATTTATGTACCTACAGATCTCAAAATAACAGTAGAACAGGCTATCTTAAATTATCAAAAAGCAAAAGAGAGCTTGGAACAATTAAGTCATGTCAATCGAGCATTACTTATCAAAAAACAGTTGGTGTAATTCCAACCACATTGCTAATTTATCTGAAAAAACCACCTTAAATTCTAAAAATTCAGCGGAACTAATTATTTGTTTAGCAAACATGCTACAAGCATATTTAAAAACGCAAATGATGTTGGAGGTATTAAACAATGATTGAAGCCAAAATTCAACAAAGACATTTATCAAAATTAGCATATGTTTATCTTAGACAATCAACTATGGGACAAGTGCGTTTCAATCAAGAAAGCACAGAACGACAATATGCATTGCAAGATAAAGCACAACAAATGGGTTGGCCATCTAGCGCTATTAAGGTGTTAGATGGGGATCTTGGTATTTCAGGCGCCAGTGGTCATAATCGAGAAGATTTTAAAATTTTAGTTGCCGATGTTTCTATGGATAAAGTAGGAGCAGTATTTGCATTGGAGGCTTCTCGTCTTTCTAGATCTTGCACAGATTGGCACAGGTTGTTAGAATTATGTTCTTTAACAGGAACACTTATTATTGATGAAGACGGGTGCTACAATCCTGCGGACTTCAACGATCAATTATTGTTGGGATTAAAGGGAACCATGTCCCAAGCAGAGCTCCACTTTATTAGAGCTAGACTTATCGGTGGTAAAAAAAATAAGGCAAGAAAAGGGTAACTATGCAGTTCATTACCAATTGGTTTTTGTTATGATGAAGAAAGGAAGATTATTTTAGATCCTAATGAACAAATTAGACACTGTATTAAGTTAATATTTAAAGTCTTTAAAGAGACAGGTAGTGCTTACCAAGTGATGCGCTATTTTGCTAATCATCAAATTCAATTCCCTAAAAAGGCATATGGTGGTATATGGAATGGAAAAGTAATTTGGTGTAATCTTAATCACAGTAGAGTACTAGGTGTATTAAAAAATCCATCTTATGCTGGAGCTTATGTTTATGGCCGCTATAAATATCAAAAAAAATTATCTGAACATGGAACCATTTCTATGTCTATAATTCGTCTTCCAATGCAAGAATGGGAAGTATGTATTCAAAACCATCACGAAGAATTTATTTCTTGGGATGAATATATTGAAAATCAAAAAAAGCTAGAATTAAACAGAACAAATGAAACTGTATTACCAACCCCAGCTAGAGAAGGCCTAGCTTTATTACAAGGATTATTAATTTGCTCCTATTGTGGTCGTCGTTTGACTATTAGATACAAAGGACATGGAGGACTTTATCCTTGTTATCAATGTCTTTGGAAAAAAAATCAAGGTTTAGCAACAAAAGAATGCTTGTCTTTACGTGCTGATTGGTTAGATCCTGTTGTTTCCCAAAAAGTATTAGACATAGTTAAAACCGATGAGATTAAAATGGCCATACAGGTATTTGAAGAATTAATTCAAAGAGAACACTCTATAGATAAACAATGGCAAATGAAAATAGCAAGACTTGATTATGAAAGCCAATTAGCGCAAAAACGGTATGAAGAGGTAGATCCTTCTAATAGATTAGTTGCAGCTACATTAGAAACTCGGTGGAATGAATCTTTAGTAAAACTTGATGAGACTAAACAACAATATCAAGAACACCAACAACAAAATATTTCTACTTTATCAAAACAACAAAAAAATCAAATAATTGAATTAGCAAAAGATCTGCCAAAATTATGGCATGCACCATCAACTAATTCAAAAGATCGTAAACGAATATTAAGATTATTAATAAAAGATATAGCTGTCAAAAGAGAAAGTTCTTCTAAAATTGCAACACTACATATTCGATGGCAAGGTGGTGCTACAGAAGATTTACAAATTACAATACCTGCAAAATCTTATGAAAGATGGCAACATCCAAGCGAATTAATTGAAAAAATCAGAGAATTAGCTAAAAATATGACAGATGAAGATATTATTGAAAAATTTAATCAGGAAGGATTGAAAACCAATAAAGGAAATAATTTTACTAAACATAGTATTAAATGGATCCGCCATATACATAAAATTCCTTCCCCACGTTTACAAAAACCGGGTGAACTATCCATTAATCAAGCGGCAGAAAAATTTGATGTTAGTCACTATGTTATTCGTTATTGGATTGAAAAAAAGATCATTTTAGCAAGAAAGGCCGGAACCAAATTATGGATCACTATAGATAAAAAGCAAGAAGCTGAGCTCCATAATTTAGTTAATCATTCTACTAAAATAGCGAAAGCTAGGATAAAATCCCCAAATAGTATTGTAAGAGGTGCAGTATGAAGTCACCATCGGCGATTGATAGCTACTCTAGTCGAAGCTCTAGCACTAGTATTAAAGCTGCTATTAGTCGTTTGCGCTCTTACAGGAGCACTACTACTTGACGACTGATAACTGCTAGTCGAAGTTCTAGCACTAGTATTAAAGCTACTACTATTAGTCGTTTGCGCTCTTGCTGAAGTACTGCTGCTTGATGATTGATAACTGCTAGTAGAAGCCCTAGCGCTAGTATTAAAACTACTGTTAGTAGCTTGCGCCATCATAGGCGCATTATTAACCGATGATTGATAACTACCGGTAGGAAATCTAGTCCCAATTGGAGCTTGTTGAAAACTGCTTACCCTGCTAATTGTTGCAGCGTTAACTGTTATTCTATTTTGGCTAGCAAAAGCATTACCCATCATCCTACTAAAATTCTGGTTAGTGCTAGTAATAGAATTAACCCTAGGTAGTACTCGTACCCCACCATAAACAAATTGAGAGTTATTGCCCGCTATGTGGTGCCTTACACTAGCTGCTACCCATAAGCAGTGTTTTTCTAACTCGAGATCATGTTCATCTCTTACTGATGCCCCTAACCCAATCTTATAAAATCCCTCTAATAATTGTGTTGAATCAAGAATAATTTGCTTTATTTGTGCTTTAGCTTCTGCAAAATCTTGTCTTGCTAATTCCTCATTTCCTTCTCGACGCTTACATATATTTTTAGGTAATAAATTTTTGATATATTTGACGTTATTGTGCCTAAAAATCGCAAAATCTCTTTCTGCTGTAGTTATAGAAGCGTTTGGTAAAGGTAAATCAAAATAATCAGATTGATTACTATGGTGATTAGTAGAATTTCTTTCTTCCCAGCTTGGCAGTGAATCTAGTAGCTGCCTAAAGTGGAGGTTTTTTTGTTCTACTTCGTCTTTTTTAGTGCTTAAAATCCTAATGGCTTCGGTTATTTTACTTAACTCTTTTAAGCGAGCAAATTCCGATATATATTTACCAAACTCATCGTAATTGGCAGTAAACTCTTGTGCGAAAATATACTCTGGAGAAAAATAAGTTGGTTCATTATTGCGGTTCGCTAGGTTTTCAACCATTCTATAAATAAACATCGAGTTATCTATGGTTACTACAACTTTGCCATTTGCATCACGTTGCTAAGTTGATACCTGTTGTACTTTTTTAATGTCGTAAATAGATAAATCACTTTGTTTATAAACTTTATTGTGCATCATAAAAAACACTTTGTTGAGATCTTCTACAAATATCATTGCCTGGCAATTAATTGTTCTACGACCAGAATTAACTTCTTCTTTTTGTACACGAGTTAATACATATAAATCCCAGCCTTCATGATCTTTTTCAGTATCTACCAAATTACTATTATGATCCCATTCCATAGTATGTTTTTTTAGAACCATTTTTAGATCGGAAATAGCAACTTTATGTATGTCAGATTCCTCTAATGAAGCTTCTGAAAGTTGTTCTGCTTCAATCCAAAAACGATGTATAGAGCCAGTTTTATATTGCTGAGCTGCATGGAGATCATCAATAATTTTTTTCAATTTCTTGGGCAGATGAGCAATTGCATCCTGTACAGGACGCATATCATATGGATAAGTTCCTTGTACTTCTTGTCCTATAGTTAAAAATTTTAAAATATAATCAGTTAAAAGCATGGTATTTAAAAATTGCGTTTGGTAAAGATCTTTGGGTTCAAACCGCATTGTGTTAAATGGATGATACATCATGTTAGGATCGACCGGATCTAAGCTAAAGCTAGCCCCCATAATGTTTTTTTCCAACATTTCAATTATATCGTTGATATTACAAGTATTATGCTTGTCGGTACAATATCCTTCAGTCAATTCGCTAAGGGTAAACTTAATATCACCAGTTTTACGATTTATTTCAATGCCTTGCAGCGATGCAAATGATTGTATACAACCTGTAATAACTCTTAATGGTTTTGTAAAACACATCCAAGAAGTAGGATCTCGCTGAACTACGGCATGCGACATCAAATGTACGTTAATATCAGCAAATTTCCAGTTGTTATTTTTAAGCAACAACTCCATTAATTCCAATCTAAATTTGTTTTCTAATTCTGGATCATAATGTTCCTGATACCAACTTTTAATGCAGGCTTCATACGCTTGTTAAAGCACATTAACGTATTCATGAGCTACATGAATAGGGTTTGATGCAGATTTATTTTGTTCTATAATAGCAATTAAAGTATGCAAAAAGTTCTTCATGACACCTAATGTTTGCTCATTATTGCGTACAAGATCCACGTTAGACTGAAGCCTTATATATACAGGAAATAGATCTACTAGTAATAACACTCTAGTTTGTATAGTGTTAATAAGCCCTTTGAGATCGTCATCTTGGTAATTAAATGCTGCAATAAATTTTAAACAATTACATAATGTATATATTTCTAAATCCGGAGCAGAACGGCTAGCAAGATTAATAGCTTCCATATAGGCATATAACGCCAATTTTTCATCTGCCTTTTTTCTACTAGAAACTTTACCGCCTGATGCCATTTGAAAATATATTCCTGCTTGAATTAATATATTAGCTATAACATTACGACTAGCGGATGGAAGCAATATAGTGAGCCAATCTAATGTACCAAAACCACGTTCTCTATAAAAACTTATAGGGTGTTTACCAGTGATCCCTTCACTAATAAATTGTTCAAATTCATATAGTTTTTTTATGTAAGCCGTGACTTTTAATAATTCAGGATCATCATTATTGGCTTTATCGTTAGCAAATACTTGTTTAGCCAGTACTCCTAAATAACTTTTAGTCATATTGATGTTGTTAAAAGCAGTTAGATCTTTTTGATCTAACCCGCTACTGCAATCATGCCAAAGTAAATGTAGTGCTTGAGAAAACAGGCTACGAAAATGTATATTTTGTAAAAGTGGCGCAAAATAATTCATAGTTTGCCCAGGATTTTGTCTAACAAAATTAGTAATCTTATTTAGAGACGCTAATAGACTACTTTCTTTTTCTGGTTCTACGCCTTCCATCTTTAAGATTTCTAATATGCCGACGTATAAACCATGGACATTACTAGGTTGTGCTAAACCTTCTGTAATTAGTTGCTGTGCTTTGATTAAATTTTCACCAAAGCACTACTAGCACCACTAGAGGTTGAATAAGTACCTGCTGAGCAAGCAGTTATGCTGCTTCCACCAGTACAATAAGAACCTACCAAACATGTTTGGCACGCACTAGCACTGCTAGCAAGGTTACCGGTTGAATAGGTGCCGGCTGAACAAGTAATTATACTGCTTCCACCAGTACAGTAAGAACCTACCGGACATGTTGTACAATCGCTAGCCTGTTTAAGTCCAGTAAAACTTGAATAGGTGCCAGCTGAACAAGCAGTTATACTGCTTCCACCAGTACAGTAAGAGCCTGCTGGACATATTATACATCCAGTTGCTCCTTGAGCATTAGAATAAGATCCACTTGAACATGTTGTGCAATTACCCGTACTCGGTGTTACCGAAAATGAACCGGCAGTACATTGGGTACAAGTGCCACCTGAAAAACCATAACCACCAACGCACGCCGTACAAGCACCAGTTGTTTTATTGCAAGTACCACTACACGTACCTGAACAAGCAACACAATCACCTACGTTATTAGGGGTTGTAGAATAAAAACCATCCAAACATGCAGTACAGCTACCACCACCAACACTTGAAAAACTATAACCCGCATTACATGAAGCAACATTACCTGTTGAATCACAACTAGCGGCTCCTGCAGGAAGTACACATGGCGAACAAGCATAACCAAAAAAACCAGGATTACAAACATACCCGGTTTTTGTTGGGTTTATAACCGAATTAGTTGGTTTTAATAAACAATCACCACTACGCTTATAAGTATTACCGTCATAATTACAATCACAAACTGGTGGGTTACCGCTAGATATTTGGTTACCTGGACATACTTGAGCATAACCTTTTGGACTATACTGCTGCTGCATTCCAATAGAAAATTGGTTCCACTCTACTTCTTGATCAGAATTTAATGTTGCTACAAAATATATTTTGGCAGGATCCGGCAAAGCAGGTGTTGCGGTAGAAGACGGTAAGAATGATGGATTAAAATCTAACTCTATAAAACCTAAAACATTCGATGTATCACCAAATTTAATTTACTTTTGGCCAACTTCACTTGAAGTTTGGTCCTTCCTGAACGCTCGGTTTTTATGCATCTTACCATTTTTATGCATCTTTTATTTATTTAACAGCTTCTTTCTTAAGTCCTTCTTCAATAAAAAATCTCCCTAAAGTCGATGCAGTCATACCCTTACTTCTTGCAACTTCCTCTAATTTTGCACGTACAGTAGGCTCTAATCTTACACCCAACAAAGAGGCTCTTAACTCCTTTTTTATTTTCTTCACAGTATATGAATTACCTCTTGATTTTTGTTTAACATTGTTTTACAATGATTAACGTTGTTGCATTAAATAATATATATTACAACAAACATAAGGAAACATAAAGATGAACGACGAAATAGACAATGAATTAAAACATATATATTACGAAGACCTAATCATTCTAGAGGCAAAAATAGAAAAAGCCAGAGAAGTTGCAACCAAGTTATTAGCTAACCTAGATATTAGGTTTATAAGTCAAATAACAGATCTATCTGTTGAAGAAATACGGAAGTTACAAAAACACTTATAAACCAAATTCTTTTAAAATAAAGAAGAGCGCTTAAATGCAGCTTTCAACCTAAATATTTGTGCAACAGAGCGTTTTTTGCATCTATCCTGGCATGGGTGTTTCTGGCTTTTTTACTTATACATTGGCTAACCAAAAATAAATGATCTTGTTTGGCAAAAGCAATCATTTGCGCACTCAGATCCTGGCAAGAGGTGCCTATGACCCTATAAATTGATCCACAAAAAACTGATAGCAACTTTTCTCATAAAGAGGGTCTACTTGTTCTGCACGCTTATCTACAATTTTTGAAATGATTTTAATTAAATTATTAAATTGCTTCTGTATGTCTTTGAGTTCTGCTAGCATTTTTTTTAATCCAATAGTAGTTAATATTTCCATACGATTCTTCCAAAAAAAATTATGAATTAAATAATTTCTAGACTCTAAAGCTGTCAAAAGTTGTTTTTCTAAGTCGTCAGGTAATCTGTTATTTAAATAATTAATTAAATCGGTACAGCCACACAGTGATATAATCTCTTTAATATCTTCTCTATTAGTCCATTTCTTTGTTGAATTAAACTGAATGTTTTTTTCAGCAAAAACATTATTATGGAGATTGTCTATCTTTAATGAAATCCACTTTTTTGTTGCAAAATAAAAATAATTTACTGCAATTTGTTGATAGTTTGCGGTACTTTTTGTTATATATATAGTATTATTATGTTTCTGCTGTGGTAACAGTGAACATGTTACAACGCAGCTATATCCAATTAAATTATTAATAAGATTACCCATAGTTTGCTTATAATTACAATCTAAATTTTTTTTAGTAATAATTTTAACATTAGTTGACAATAGGTGAGCCAATACTCTTTCTAAGAGTTGGGCTAAATAATTTGCAATACTGAAATTATGAAATAATTCTTTGACATAAGAAAAAAAATGAAAATCTAGTCCCCCATAATCTCTCTTTGCCACAACATATAATTGTGCAATAGCTTTTTGGTAATATTCCATTGCTTGTGTATGATTTTTCACAACACCCAACCCATTTTCATACATCCAACCAAGTTCACACAAAGCAAACATATTATTTTGTGTGGATGATTCTTTAAATAACTTAACAGCCTCAACTTCATCTTTTACAACTCCTAACCCATTAGCATGTAAAATTCCTAAACTGTTTTGAGCCATAGAATATCCTTGATTTGCTGATTTTTGGTACCAATATACTGCTTCTTCATAATTTTTGGTAACGCCAAACCCATTTTCATACATCAATCCTAAGTTGTATTGAGCAAGCATATTGTTTTGTTTATCAGATTTCTTATATAACTCAACTGCTTTAACTTCATCTTTTATAACTCCTAACCCCTTAGCATGTAAAATTCCTAAATTATTTTGGGCATCTGCATGTCCTTGATCTGCCGATTTTTGATACCAATATGCTGCTCTTTCATAATTTTGAGCAACAACAACCCCATCCTCATACATGAGTCCTAAGTTGTATTGGCCAAACATGTTACCTTGTTTTGCTGATCTTCTATACAATTTAATTGCTTTAAACTCATCTTGCATAACCACAATCCCTTCGGCATATAAATTGGCCAAATTGTTTTGAGCCATAGAACATCCTTGTTTAGCTGATTTTTTATACCATTTACTTGCTTTTATATAATTTCTGGTAATACCTAACCCATTAGCATACATCCACCCCAGTTCACATTGAGCAAGTGGATACCCTTGTTTTGCAGATTTTCTATAGTAATATAGAGCTATTTTATAATTTTGATCAGTTCTTGCACCATAATAAATTAACCCCAGCCTATATTGAGCTATTTTATCTCCATAATCTGCGGATTTTTTATACCATTCTATAGCGGTTGCATAATTTTTCTCAAGATAGAGGCCATATATGGGCCGTCCAGAATTCGCAACATATATGGGCCGTCCAGAATTCGCAACATATATGGGCCGTCCAGAATTCGCAACATATATGGGCCGTCCAGAATTCGCAACATA
>CAIJNR010000035.1 GCA_903822055.1 uncultured Francisellaceae bacterium
AAAGATGCTATTAAAGAAACCACCTGTTTAAAAAGTTGTTAAAATCTTTCAAGTATAAAAATATAATTACTTGCAACTTATCACTAAAAAAGATTAATATGGCGCATTAATTTATTTGGGATTGGGTGCTTAGCTCAGCTGGGAGAGCATCGCCCTTACAAGGCGAGGGTCGTGGGTTCGATCCCCTCAGCACCCACATTTTAGTAAATTGATTAAATGCTTGATATAAGTAAGTGTTGAATAAAAATGGAGCGATAGTTCAGTTGGTTAGAATACCGGCCTGTCACGCCGGGGGTCGCGGGTTCGAGCCCCGTTCGCTCCGTTACTTTATAGAATGTACTAATAGAGAGTATCAGCATGTTACAATGGATTAGAGATAAATTACACGGACTTATAATCTGGTTCATTATAGGGATGATAATTCTAGTATTTGTATTAGGTGCTGGCAATTATTTATTTAATCGTAGTTCATATAATAAAATAGTAGCTAAAGTAGATGGCGAAAGTATTAATATAGATGATGTAAATAGTCTTTATCATGCTCATATTAAACAATATTATTCAAAACAAAAAAGCTATAATCAACATGATTTAGATCCTAAAACAATAAAAAGTCAATTACTTGGTAGTTTAATTAATCAAATGGCCGTAGTAAAAGGCTTACAAAACTCTGGCTTTATTATAACTGATGAGTATCTAGTTAATGTAGTTAAAAATGATGCTAATTTTCAAGATAATGGTAAATTTTCTGTAGCTAAATATGCTAATTTTTTACAGAAAATATCTTTAACTGAATTAGAGTATCAACAATATTTACGAAAATATTTTCTAATTGATCAGCTAAGAAGTGGCTTGTTATTATCTAGTTTTGTCCCATTACCAGAGGTAGATAATTTTATCGCGAAGTGGAATCAATCTCGTAATTTTGGGTTTGTGATTGTACCATTTAAAAGATTTATTCAAGCAGAAGTTACTGAGCAGGCAATAGAGGAACATTACAATAAGAATAAAAAATCCTATGTTACCCCGTCTACGGTTAGTATTGCCTATTTGGATGTTACTGCTCATACATTAATTAATAAAGTTAAAATAAATCGTGATGAGTTGTATAAATATTATCAAGAACATACAGAATATTATACCCTACCATCATTAGTAAGTATTAGACATATTTTAATTGCTGCTCCTACTGCTAGCATGAAAGAAAAGAGTAACGCAGCTAGATCTCAAGCAGAAGATCTATTAGCTAGATTAAAACTTGGACAAGACTTCACTAAGTTAGCAAAGGAATATTCACATGATCAAAATTCAGCTAGCGATGGTGGAAATTTAGGCTGGATAGGTAAAGGTGAGGTTGATGCTGATTTTGAGCAAGCTGCTTTTAATTTAGCAATTTCTGGAGACTTATCTGATTTAGTTCAAAGTAAATTTGGGTATCATATTATTCAATTAATTGATAAACGTGAGTCTAAGACTAGTAATTTTGAACAAGTAATGGATCAAGTTACTAAACATTATAAAGAAGAAATAGCACAGGCTAAATTACAAGATTTATATGAAGAATTATCAAATCCAATTATTGCAAATGAAGATTTATCTAAGTTAGCTAAGAAATTTGAGTTGGAAGTAAAATTTGCTGGGCCATTTACCAGTAGTGGTACTACAAATGGGGTTGCGAGTTATAGTGAAGTAGTAATGGCAGCTTTTGATGAAAAAAATCTTAATAAAAATAGCGATTTAATAAAATTAGCTGAAGATCATTTTATTATTTTGCGAGTAACCAACAAACAACCAGCTGCTGAACAGACCTTATTAGATGCTCATGATCAAATTAAAGAAATATTACAAACTAGCTTGGCAAAGCAACAAGCTAAAGAATATGGTTTAGAATTAGCCAAAAAATTATTAGTTTCTACATCACCAAATAAGATTGCAAAATCTCATGATGTAGATTGGAATCTTGTTACTGCAACTAGGGAAACTAAAGACATTAATCTTGAGATACTACAAGCTGCGTTTTCTTTAGCAAAACCTAAAATGCAAAAATCTTTTAATTTGGCAAATGGTGATTTTGTTATTGTACAACTTTTAAGTACCCAAGATGCTGATTTGAAAAAAATGTTAGAGCATCAACAAGATTTAAAAGAGCAAATGCGAGAACAATTAACCCATTTACAGGGTCATTTAGAACAAAAATTATATGAAAAAGATTTGTTTAATTCTGCAAAAATTAAATATACAAGCAATATAGAGCGATGGTAGAGGTGTAACCAATATGATAATAGTACCAAAAGTTAGAGGATTTATTTGTACTACTGCGCACCCTAGTGGCTGTGCTGCTAATGTAAAACAACAAATTAAATATGTACAAAATAAAGTTCCTAAATTAGATAAGCAATTAAGAGTATTAGTGATAGGAGCGTCTACTGGGTATGGTTTAGCTAGTAGGATTGTAGCTGGAATTGCAGCTAATGCTAAAACTATAGGGGTGTTTTTTGAAAGAAGTGCTTTGTCAGAAAAAACTGGTTCAGCTGGTTGGTATAACTCAGCGGCTTTTGAACAAGAAGCCAAAGATGCTGGGCTATATGCTAAAAGTATTAATGGGGACGCTTTTTCTATCGAGATAAAGCAGCAAACTATAGATTTAATTAAAAAAGATTGGGGTGGAGTAGATTTAATAATATACAGTTTAGCATCCCCTCGTAGAGTAGATCCATCTGGTACAGTTTATAATTCTGTATTAAAACCAATTGGCCAAACCTATAAAAATAAAACAGTAGATATTAATACCGGAAAGGTAAGTGTTGTAGAAATTGCTCCAGCAACAACAGAAGAAATAAATGCTACCGTTAAAGTTATGGGCGGAGAGGATTTGAAGCTATGGATAGATAGTTTGCATGATTCGAAAGTTTTGGCAAACAACTGTAAAGTAGTTGCTTATTCATATATTGGTCCATCAATGACTTATCCAATTTATAGAAATGGAACTATTGGGCGCGCTAAAGAGGATTTAGAAAAAACTACAAAAGAAATAGATGAATTTTTAATTAAACATTATAATGGGCGTGCTTTTATATCAGTAAATAAAGCATTGGTTACTCAAGCAAGCGCAGCAATTCCAGTTGTACCTTTATATATTTCTTTATTATATAAAGTCATGAAAAATAAAAACATTCACGAAGGTTGTATTGAGCAAATAGGTAGATTGTTTACAGAACATTTATATAATAACAATGGTATAAATTTACTAGATGAGCTTGGTAGAATAAGAGTGGATGATTTAGAAATGCGGTCAGACGTTCAAGAAGAAATATTAAAATTATGGGATATTATAGACACAGAAAATTTGGAAAAAATTTCTGATCTTGCTGGATATAGAGAAGAATTTTATAAACTGTTTGGTTTTAATGTTGCAGACGTTGATTATAGTAAAGATTATAATATAAATGTTCCAATTCCATCTGTAGTTGAGTATGCATAAGGGTCAGTCAAAAAACAACATGTACTTTTTTCACTCGGTAAAAATATTTTTTATATATTTTTTGCTTGTTGTTAGGGCTGCGATTGCAGAAGACGGTATTGTAGATCATATAAAATATCCTAGGTATCAAGTAGAAATAATTGTTTTTAGTAACTCACATCAACCGGCTGCTACACCTAATCAAGAATCTTTTGCAGCAAGTCCTGGAGAGCTTAATAAAAACCATGGTTCTGAATTTGACAATACCTTAACTTCAATTAAATTTTTATCAAATGAATATAATAAAATCAAAAAAAAAACTAATTATAAAATAATTTTGCATTCTGCAACTCAATATAATTTATTGCCATCGCAGAGAAATAAAAAATTTTTAATTAATCTTGGATCTAAAGTTTCCGAAACTGAAAATCCAGATTTAACCGAAGATTTTCGTGGAACTTTAACAATCACCCAAGTACGTAATACGTTTAATATAGCGTTTGATGGAATATTTTCTAAATTTCGTTTAACTAAATCGGCGAAAATTAAACCTAAAGAAATATATTATTTTGATCATCCTATGTTTGGGGCGTTGGTTACTATGGTTGAAATTAAAGACAAATAAATTAGGAGGTTATATGATGTTTTTTATGATAATTTTGGTTGCTGTTGGCTTGATCTTAATATCTACTATATTTTTTACTGTTGAACAACAAACAACTCATATTGTTGAACGATTTGGAAGATTTGTTCGTCTATGTACGCCTGGTCTTAATTTTAAAATTCCACTAATAGAGCAAGTTAGTGGTAAAGTTAGTTTAAGAATAATGCAATTAAACGTTGAAATAGAAACTAAAACATTAGATGACGTATTTGTAAAAATAGTTACGGCTGTTCAGTATCGGATCTTGCCGCAAAAAATTTATGAGGCTTTTTATACATTAGATAATGCAGAAGGACAAATTCAAGCATTTGTATTTGATGTGGTTAGGGCTAAAGTGCCAAAAATTAAGCTTGACGACGTATTTTCTAAAAAAGATGAAATTGCAGATGTAGTTAAAGAAGAACTAAAAGAAGTTATGAATGAATTTGGTTACGATATTGTTAAAGCATTAGTAACAGATATAAATCCAGATGCTAAAGTTAAAACTGCCATGAATGAAATTAATGAAGCGCAACGATTACGGATTGCAGCTATGGAACGTGGTGAAGCAGAGAAAATTTTAAAAGTAAAACAAGCAGAAGCCGAAGCTGAAAGTAAAATTTTACAAGGTAAAGGTGTGTCTGGTCAACGCAAAGCTATTATTGATGGTCTTAAAGAATCTTTAAGTGATTTTCAAGATAAAGTTCATGGATCAAGTACCATAGATGTTATGACTTTGATTTTAATGGTGCAGTATTTTGATACACTTAAAGACATGGGAATGCACGGTAAAATGAGTACTATTTTGATACCGCATTCTCCATCATCGTTACAAGATTTATACCAACAAATTAGAAATGCAGTAATTACTGGCGGCCAAGTTAATAATTCTTTATAAATGATCTTTAAATATTAATTAATTTATTCTATTTTATAGTTGTACAAATAGGGCCGTTCAGTAACAGTGGAGCAAATAACCATCAATACCTCACCCTGAGAGATCCCACAAAATTTTGGCCTCACCCCTTCAAGCTCAACTATAATTCACGCTTACCAGGTCCCTCTCCAACAAAAATTGTTGGAGAGGGCGTTCACTTGCGGTATTGGTTAGATATAATAATTTATATTTTCATGAGTGTAATAAAAGATGTA
>CAIJNR010000036.1 GCA_903822055.1 uncultured Francisellaceae bacterium
TGATTTTTTTATAAAAAAATTAAAAAAGTTTACATAGAGGGTGGCGGCGTTAGCCGCCGGGTGGGTGGCTTCACTTAATTGCAGTGAAGAGAAGGGAAAGTTAAATGAAACCATTAAATATAAACGAAATTATAACTAGTACAGACGTTAAGTATCATAAATATCTTGAACAACATAAAATTGTTATCTTTAACGAAATACCGTCTACTAATAATTATTTATTAGAATGTGTAAGCAAAAACAACAATGAAATAATTTTTTGTTTGGCTGAAAAGCAAACGGCAGGTAGAGCTCGCAATGATCGTGTTTGGTTTTCGCCGATTGGCAATATTTATTTATCAATTTTATGGCAATTTGAATTTAATATAAATCAATTGTCTGGATTAAGTTTAGCAATTGCTGTAGCAGTTAATCGTACCTTGAAAAAATATGGTATTAACGACATTAAATTAAAATGGCCTAACGATATTTTATGGCAAGATCGTAAGTTGGCTGGTATTTTAATAGAAACATTCCCGGCTAATGAATGTAAAGATCTATATAATGTAATAATTGGATTAGGTTTGAACATTGATTTGAACATTGAGATGCCGTTATTGGTGTCTCAATGTAATAATTTATCTCCCATTGATTTAACAACTATTACTAAAAAAACTCCAGAACGAAATAGATTAATTGGTCTGTTAATAAACTCTATATTAGATGCGATATTTTTATTCCAAAATAACGGTTTGCAATCATTTATTAAAGAATGGCAAACTGCAGATTATAGTTGTGGAAAATTTGTAACTATAAGTTCTGGAGAAAATATTATTTCTGGTATACATCGCGGCATTAATGAACAAGGATATTTATTATTAGAAGTAATATTAGATGATAGTACTTCTAAACTATATACTATTGCTAGTGGAGAAGTTTCTTTGCGAATAAAAATGCAAAATTGATTAAAGAAATGTATGGAAATTGTATATGAGTATTAACGATTTATACCAAGAATTAATTATTGATCATGGCACTTGCCCAAGAAATTTTGCATGTTTAGAAGATGCTAGTACAAAAGCTGAAAGCTATAACCCATTATGTGGTGACAAAGTAATTTTATTCTTAAAAATAAAAGATAATAAAATTATTCAAGCAACCTTTCAAGGACATGGTTGCGCCATTTCTACAGCCTCTGCGTCTATTATGACAGAAATTTTGATCGGTAAAACTACTGAAGAGGCGTCACAATTATTTATTGATTTTACTAACACCGTAATCAATACTAATACCTCTAATAACCATCAAGAACCACCATCTACTCCATCAATATTGCCAAATAAATTACTAGCGTTAACTGGTGTAAAAAACTACCCTTCTAGGGTAAAATGTGCCACACTTGCTTGGCATACTTTACAGTCGGCATTGGGTAATAAAATAGGATAATTAGAGCTTAAATTATATGTATACTTCAAAATTATTTTTTCCAACGTTAAGACAAGCCCCAAACGATGCAGAATTAATCAGTCATAAATTAATGTTTAGAGCTGGATTGATACGCAAGCTAGCATCTGGATTATATAGTTGGTTACCGCTTGGGTTGCGAGTACTAAAAAAAATAGAAAATATAGTTAGGACAGAACTTAATAAAATTGATGCTCAAGAAGTATTATTACCAATTGTACAACCAGCTAATTTATGGGAAGAAACTGGTAGATGGCAAAAATATGGTGATATGCTGCTTAAAATGCAAGATCGTCATAAACGCAATTTTTGTTTTGGTCCAACCCACGAAGAAGTAATTACGGATTTAATTCGCAACTCTATAAGTAGTTACAAACAGCTGCCTATTTGTTTATATCAAATTCAAACTAAATTTCGCGACGAAATTCGCCCTAGATTTGGAGTTATGCGCGCTAGAGAATTTTTAATGAAAGATGCCTATTCTTTTCATTTAAGTGAATCTTGTTTAGAAAATACTTATCAACAAATGTTTGTTGCATATAATAATATTTTTAATAAATTACAATTAAAATTTAGATCAGTGCTAGCAGACAATGGTGACATGGGTGGCAGTAAATCTCATGAGTTTCAGGTTATTGCAGAATCTGGCGAAGATCAAATTGTTTACAGTGACACTAGCGATTATGCAGCAAATGTAGAGCTTATAGATGCACAAAAAAATATGTCTAAAATGGAAGCATCAAATTTAAAAACTGCTCGTGGCATAGAAGTTGGCCATATTTTTCAGCTCGGTAGTCGGTATAGCGAAGTTATGAGTGCTAAAGTATTAGATCAAAATGGTGAACAACAACTAATGCAGATGGGGTGTTATGGTATTGGAATATCTAGATTAGTTGCAGCTTCTATAGAACAAATGCATGACGATAATGGTATAATTTGGCCACACACAATTGCTCCATTTAAAGTAGTTATTATTCCTATAGGATTTCATCAATCTGATGCAATTAAAGAATTTAGTTTAAATTTATATAATCAGCTACAGACTAACCCAGGTTTTGATGGCGAAGTATTATTAGATGATCGCAATGAACGACCAGGAGTAATGTTTAAAGATCATGAATTAATAGGAATTCCGCACAGAATAGTTGTTAACGAAAAATTATTAGCAACCAATATGGTAGAATATAAATCCAGAATTAGTTCAGAAATAAAAATTATACCAATTACAGAAATTTTTCAGCTTATCAATAGATCAATCTAGGAACATTTTTTATGCATTTAGTAATAATATTATTCGCGTTATTCGCAAGTTTATTTACTTTACAAAAAGAAACTTTAAATTTTTCTGAGCCGTTCTTTTTAGTAGGGTTTAGAATGAGTGTAGCGGGAGTATTGCTACTTATTTATGCAAAGATCACCAATAAAACATCTAAGTTTCATGTATCACATATTAAACATTTAGTATTATTAACAATCTTTCAAATTTATTTAGCTAATATTTGTGAAATTTGGGGATTAAAATATATGGAGTCTTCTAAGGCTTGCTTGATTTTCAGCTTATCACCGTTTCTAGCAGCATTAATTGCATTTCTGGCTTTAAAAGAAACATTATCTCCTAAAAAATGGTTAGGTATGTTTGTTGGTTTTATAGGCTTAATGCCTATTATGTTTACCCAAACTCAAGAAGAATTTACTTCTGGTAATATTTTGATTTTTTCTTATGCAGAACTTGTTTTACTGATCGCGGTTGCATGTCAAGTATATGGCTGGATTATATTAAAAAAAGTACTACAAGAGTTGCATTATTCACCAATTTTTGCCAATGGCATTAGTATGTTATTTGGTGGGATCTTAGCTTTAATCCATTCATTTTCATCTGGAGAACACTGGACACCAATCCCAGTTAATAATTTGCCACCATTTTTAGTTTATTCAGCAATAATGTGTTTAATTTCTAATATTGTTTGTTATAACTTATACGGCATGCTATTAAAACGCTTTACTGCAACTTTCATGTCTTTTGCCGGACTCATATGCCCTATATTTGCATCGTTATTTGGTTTTGTGTTTTTACAAGAAGTTATTAGTTGGCACTTTTTTGCATCTATGACTTTATTTACTATTGGTTTAGTAATCTTTCATCAACAAGAAATTAGCCATAATAAACTACCAAGTGCAATTCTATAAATTACAAATGGCCACATACCAATTTGTCTAACATATTTAAAGAATAGAAATACAAAAACAAAACTACTAATCATAGAGCTAATAAATCCAGTAATAATTATTGGTATGTTTAATACTAACTGATGGTTCATTATTAACTCTATGCTTTGCAATGCACCAGCTAAAAAAATAACTGGAATTGCTAATAAAAAAGAAAATTTACCAGCATCTAACATGTTTAATCCCAAAAATAATCCAGCAGTTAAAGTAATGCCTGATCTAGAAACTCCAGGAATAATGGCAATCGCTTGAGCACAACCAATTAAAATTGCATATTTTATGGATAATTTTTGCATACTAAAAGTTTTTTTAGTTCGTTGATTCCAGATATAAGCCAAACCTAATGCTATACCAAAAACTATAGTAGTTATTGAAATTAAAACGATAGATCGCAGATCATTTTCTACAAAATGTTTAAACAATATTCCACTTAAGCCAACAGGAATAGTTGCAACAATTATTAATAAAAAAAGCCTGGAATATGTCGCTAAAGAGAAATTTTTTTTAAACTCTTGATCTATTAAAAAATAACTAATTATGGCAACTAAACTACCAATATGAATTGCTATATCGAATGGTAAGCCAAAATCTTGCCACCCCATAAATTTTGGTAATAAAATTAAATGAGCAGAGCTTGAAACTGGTAGGAATTCGGTAAAACCTTGTAGTAAACCAAGTAATAATGCATGGATAATATCATTCATAAGAAAATAGTATATATTAATTTCAGGTGGATACCAAAATCAAACATGCGGCATTATTCCAAAGGATTGAGGCACTTCTGGATCATCATTTATTGACCAACAAAGAACTCCATCTAAATCAAACACTATTGAACATTTTGACATAAACATATAGTTCCTAATATAATATTTTTAATCCATAAATTTTGCGCTTAACGAAGTTTATTATAAAATAATTAATATAATACATAAAATTAAAAATAATACGCATATGTCACAAAATATCCAATTAATGCTTGCAGATTTTAATCAAAAATTGCGTCTTGAGCCGCATAACCCAGATCTTTATAATAATATTGCAAGTTTATATTACCGAATTCATCAAATTGATAACGCAATCTATTATTACCAAAGATCACTGAATATAAATCCAGATAATTGGCAAGGGCACTTTAATGTAGCAAATTGCTATGTGCAAAAAAATTTAATACCTGATGCTATTGCGCATTATCAAAAATCTATTCAATTAAATTCAGAAAATATTGATGCCATTCAAAACTTAGGAATGTTATTAGTTGATACTAAAAATTTCTCTGAAGCATTGCCGTATTTAGAAAAATCTTTCATGCTGCAAAAAACTAACCAAACTCATTTAGAATTTATAGAACAATTAGCCAACTGCTATTTACAATTAGGTAATATTTCTAAAGCTATAGAACACTTACAAATAGCAATTACAGTAAATCCAAATCAAGAGTCTGCTCAACATAATTTAGCCATACTATATTTACGTGAAAAAGATTATGCTTTGGCAGCTAAGCATTTTAAAATTACTTTGCAACTCAACTCAAATAATCAAACTGCTAAACATATGCTACACTCTATTACTAAAGAAAACCCTTCTCAGCCACCAACAGAATATGTTGCTGATTTGTTTGATCAATATGCAGCTTACTATAATTTGCATGTTAAAAAGAAATTACAATACAATTTACCAGAAAGATTTAGAAGTTTGTATGCAAAGCATGCTACAGCTATAACCGCTAATAACACTTTAGATTTAGGCTGCGGAACAGGATTGTGTGGAATATATTTCCGCGATGCAAGCATCAACTTAATTGGGATCGATATTTCTAGAAACATGCTGTTACATGCAAAAAGTAGTGATTATTATGATTTGCTGATCCAAGCAGATTTGCAAAATCAAAATATTTTTAAAGATAATCATTTTAATTTAATCATCGCCGCAGACGTATTACCATATATTGGCAAATTAGAAGATTTTTTCTTAAAAATAAAAAATGCTTTGTTAAAAAACAATAATTCAAAAA
>CAIJNR010000037.1 GCA_903822055.1 uncultured Francisellaceae bacterium
AGATGAATGTAAAAAAATGGCTAGATATGTTGCTTATTATTCTGAACAATATGAAGATCAAAATATAAGTAAACCTTCGCATTTAATGGTTGAGATGGCTATTAATGAATTACTTATTAATGCAGTTGAGCATGGAATGTTAAATATTGACTATAACGAAAAAACCAAATTATTACAAAATCAACAATGGAATGATGGATATATTTTTGAACGATTATCAAAATTACCAGACGATAAATTTGTCACAATGAATTTTAATTTGAATAAAGAAACTAAACACATAAGTGTATCTATTAAGGATCCTGGTCCTGGTTTTAAGTTTAATACAACAACAAATTCAGATAAACTACTACCGTACCATGGGCGTGGGTGTAAATTAGCAATGAGTATACTTGAAAATATGGAATATCATGGTAATGGTAACGAGGTAAGATTTAAAGTTTCTGTTGATATTGATTTGTTAAATAAAGCTGTAGCAAGTGTAGAACCAAAAAAAAGTAAACCAGTAGTTATATTTCATAACACTACCGAGCCTAAGTTAATAGATAAAGCAACGTTATTAACAGATGCACCAAAACAGAATAAACCAAATTGAAGAAGTATCTAATAAATAATGAATATATTTCTTTTAGATCGAAACATAAAACGTTGTGCTAAATATCACTGTGATCAACATGTTATTAAAATGATTTTAGAGTCAACCCAAATTTTAAGCACAGTATTATCTTTGCAAGGTATAAAAACATTATACAAACCATCACATCAAAAACATCCTAGTGTTATATGGACATGTGCAAGCTTACAGAATTGGCTTTGGTTGAGAGAGCTGGTATTTCTTTTAAACGATGAATATAAATATCGTTATAACTCTATTATAAATCATAAATCTTATGACGTTGCTATGCAGCTTAAAGTTCCAAATTTGCCAGAAAAAGGATTGCTGGAGCATCCACAGGTAATGCCAGAAGAATATAAAGTTTTAAATGATCCAGTTACAGCTTATAGAAATTTTTATATTTTTACTAAAAGTAAATTTGCAACGTGGCGTAAAAGAAAAAAACCATATTGGTATACAAACTCCATTTAGTCGTTTTTTGAATAATTATTCAACATTTTTCTTTCTTAACAATTTAATATCTCCTAATAAAAACATCGTTTTTTAATGTGATCGATACCAAAAGCATGGGTAGGGTTAAATTCTAATATTAAAGCGGTGGCGGCAGCTTATGGAAAATAGTTTGAATGGTCTCCTTGTAACAATGTATTTAATAGGTGTAAGATAAAATATATATAGGTCACAATCAAATCTAGAGGGAGTATCTATGAGATCGATAAAAAATTTAGAGCATTTAACGCCAGAACAAAAGAATGAAATAAGAAACTTACCTAGAGAACAACAAGAGGATTTTATCTTACAATGGGAATATAACAAGGAATACATGGAACCAGGTGGGGTGTGTGATAAATTTCTTGTACTCAAAAATATAGTAGGAAGGTATCGTAACTTATTATCATTTTCCTCAGCATATAATTTATTTCAAAATAGCATATTCGAGAGTAGGGACGCACTTTTACTTGCTGATCCTCGCCATCCTCAAGACACATTAAATGAACCATTTGGAAGTATTATTAAATTATCTATACAGCATTTACCTGAAAGCGATTTTCAATTATATCTAGAGCAAACAATGGAACATAATCAAGCTAAGATAAAGTTTAATTTAAGTAATTTTATTGGGGAGTTATTTAGTAAATTGTCAGAGGATCGACAGCTTAAAGTATTGTCAGAGCTTTCTTCGCAGACATCAAAATTAGATGTAATTAGAAAAACCTCTTCCATTTTTGAAGAATTATACGTACGTTTAGCACCAAGATTAGAAGAAGCTAACAGTACAACTCCTGCTTCGGGAAGAGACTCAAATAGTAGCTTTCCTGGATTTAAAAAAGGATTTTTATTATCATAACTGCTTAAAGTTTTTATAGTCAACATTATTGGAAAAGTGACACCTTTGTTCGAATCCATAAAAAAATCACAGGTAGCTTTTTTTATAAAATAATATTAAAATGATACGATGTTTGACAACGAATACTATTACATTGACGGTAGTAATATTTTAGATTTATCCTCTAGAGAATTAAACGATACAGACGTGCCTAATATTATTAGGCTTTTACAACGATATCCAACAATTACTAAAATAGATTTATCTGATAATAACATATCTGATTATGGTGCTCAGATTTTAGCTAAATCCTTGGAAGAAGAAAATAACAATCTTGTTGAATTAGATTTAGCTTATAATTTTATAAGTAATGCTGGTGCTATATGTCTGTCTACAATTAGATATCTTAGACTGTTAGATCTATCTGGTAATGATATATATGATGAAGGTGCTATGGCTTTTATTAATACTTCATTAAATGTTTTAAATTTATATGGTAATTCAATTAGCAAGGATTGTATTGCAGAATTAAAAAAGCATTCCAGTTTACAGCTAGGCATCTTTGAAGATATATTAACCAATGACATAGAGGATGATGTTACAGAAGATGAGAGTGCTGATGATCTCTCAAACAATCAGCTTGTTTCTAGGCGTCTTCGCCCCACTTGATTGATATTACTACATTATTGCTGAGGTTTAATTACCGGATGCCTGTAAACATAGAAAACGACATTATACTTCTAATTACCAGATTAGTAACAGATAAAGAAGCTAGTATTTCTCAAGAAAGCTTAATAAAGTGCTTAGATCCAATCCTTTTGACCTTAAATAGTGAACAAAAAAGCGATATTTTTCGGTACTTGATAGACACGGATTTTCCTAAACAAGGTTTTCTAGTAAGGAGGTACCTGCCGTACTCGGGACCAGGATCATCATCTTCAACCAATCAAGAGAAACTAGACAAAATAGAAAATGAAGTAGTGATGAATAATAAAAATGAATTGCTAAAATACTTAATTAATCATTTTGAAGAACTAGATCCTTCTCCTATCTTCCTAAAAAGTATGTATTTAGCAGCTATATCTAGCGTGTCTTTGTATGTAGTTAATGCTGTTCTTGCAAAGCAATTTGAGATTATTTCTACTCGAGCAATCGATGGTCCATTGCATATACAATCTTTAAAATTACTAACAACTGGTGTCAACGATGAGCGTTTTTCCAGTCTGATAAAGAAGATGGCTGGTGAGTCTCTTGGAATCATGCCGGAAGAACAACCGCATGCTTTACTAGAAGTATTTTTTACTGGTTTAAGAGATTATTCTTGCTTATACCTAGCCCATTATTACTTGGAAGAAAAAGATTACACAGCATCCGCCAAATATGCTTTATTTATACAAGATCCTGAGTTTAAAGAAGAACATCAAATATTATTCCCATGCATAGTTAAATATTTTATACCAAATTATGATGGTTACCATGTGTTAGAGTTAAGAAAAGCTATAGCCAAACATTATGCACATGCTTACGACCTAAATCTAGATTATAATAGAGTGGTTATAACTCCAGGAACATCGATCGCGCTATATGTTTTATTATTAATGAAATTTCAGAAAGGAAATAAAATTGCGATCGCCTCTCCTTCCTATCCATGTTATAGAAATGTTATAAATGCACTTGAATATTCCATAGTAGAAATTGAAACACATAGTAAAGATAACTATTTAATAACGCCAGAAAGTTTATCATTATGCAACGAGAAAATTGATGGCTTATTAATTGCCTCTCCCAATAATCCAACCGGCAGCATGTACGATGAACAACAACTTAAACAATTAGTTTTATATTGTAAAAATAATAATATCCAAATAATTTCCGATGAGATCTATCATGGCATAACTTATGAAAAACGAGCAGAAACTGTTCTAAAATTTAACGACCAAACAATTGTCAGCAATGGATTTTCAAAATATTTTGCAATGACAGGGTGGCGTGTTGGTTGGATGATAATTCCAACAGAAGACATTAGTCGGTTTGAAAATGTTTTACAAAACCTAATATTATGTACTTCACCATTAACACAAATTGCGGCGATAAAAGCATTTTCAGCATACCAAGAGTTAGATGAAAATGTTCGCCGTTATAGGCAAAATAGAGACATATTATACGATGCGCTGCATAATTCTGGCAATATTAAAGTATATAAACCATTAGGAGGGTTCTATATTTATCTTGAACTTGATTCTATTAAATTAGATAGTATGGATTTATGTAGAAAAATTCTCTATGAAACTGGCGTTGCTGTAGCACCAGGCTTAGACTTTGTCTCGCAACCAAAGACTTGCAGCATTCGTCTTTCATTTTGTCAAAGTAAAGAAATTGTTGAACAAGGCGCTGCCAAACTAAATGACTTTCTTAAAAAACTTTAGGTTTAATCAGGATATACATTGTGAAAGAAATGTTTGACAAGAACTGGTTTATGTCTATACGCCACATTCAAAATGCTAATATCACCATAATCTGTTTTCCGTATGGTGGCGGAGGAGCTTCGGCATTTTGGTCCTGGAGGAAGCTTGGCATACAATCAGATATTTACGCTCTAAAATTACCCGGCAGAGAAAGCCGAATTGCAGAAGACCCAATTTGTTCACGGACACAATTAATAGATTTGATTGTTGATGCTTTGCCATCAACTTGGGTACATCCTATCGTATTTTATGGGCATAGCATGGGTGCAGGAATTGCTTTTCAAACCATTCTTGAATTAAAAAAACGGCACAGACAAGTGCCCTACCTTTTAATTGCTTCGGGGCGAGAACCACCGCATTATGAGCCAAAAAACCCTGTTTACGATTTGGATGACGAGCAGTTAATTGTGTATTTACAAAAATTAGGTGGTATAAGGGACAATATTCCCAAAGATAGTGATTTTATCAACCAATATATACCAAAAATTCGTGCCGACTATCAATTAAATAGTTCTCTTTCTATTAAGGCCTCAATACAGCTGCCTTTACATATTAGTATTATAAATGGAGCGGATGATCGGCTAATAAATTTAGATACACTGCAAGAATGGGAAATGTACACTACATACAGGCTTGATTCTACGCTTATGTCAGGCGGACATTTTTTTATCGCAGAATACTTTGATAAATTTATCACAGTCATTGAGCAACATATATTAACAACTTTAGCTACATATGCCTGACTAGGTAGACTTTTTTAAGATAGCATGGCAAAAATGGCTTGGGGTGAATGTTATGATGCGAAAAATCTTTTGGGATAACCCATATCAGCGTATTCTGCTCACTAAAGTTGCGTCTATAAATCATAACGATGTTTTATTCAAGGAAACTATCGCATATTCATTTTCCGGCGGACAAGAAAGCGATAAGGCTACTGTTAATAACATTCATATTTTAAATTCTAGAATGGAAAAAAATAATATTTATTATACACTTCCAGAAGCACATGGATTATCTGCAAATGATGAAATCAAGATGGAAATTGATTGGCCACGCAGAAATAGGTTAATGCGTTTACATTTTGCTTGCGAATTAATTCTTGTAATTATAAACAGAAAATTTGGTAACAAATCTATAAGTGACGACATTAAGCCTGAAGAGATAGATCATTTAGGAATAGTAAAAACTGGTGCGCATATTGCTGAACATAAAGCACGTATAGATTTTAAATTAGATGATAATATTTCAACTCTCTTTCCGGAAATCCTAACCGAATACAATCGCATAATCAAAGCTGATCTGCCAATTGAAAAAGGGTTTACAGATGAGGCAAATCAAATTCGTTATTGGAGAATACAGAACTTTGCAACCATTCCTTGTGGTGGTACACATGTTAAATCTACTTCTGAAGTTGGGTTGGTTAATCTTAAAAGAGAACGTTGTGGTAAAGGTCAAGAAAGAATTAATATAATACTTTGTGATAATACGCCTTCTAGTGAAGGCTATGAACCAGCTGTGAACGGTGGCGTAAAACTGCGTAAAAATGGTGAACAGTTTCAGATATAACTAACATTACCTGGTAAAAATTTTAATTTTTTGCCAACAAACCATTTGTCTGATGATAAACATCCTGACAACAATTAAATAATCTTGGTATTTCTATAAGTAAAAGGTTTAATGCACTCTTCTAAAATATTTCATAATTCTTTTATTTTGGGTGAAATTTTACATTTTAGATCTAATATATATGGTGAATCACAAATCATGCGCATAGATGCTAACCATTTTTGCAACTGTTCATGTTCCTCCTTGGTAATTTTATTGGATTTATATAACAATTCACAAGCAGCTATAGCTTGCACTGTTTTACCTAAACCCATTTCATCTGCTAGCAAAGCACGTTCATTAAGTGCCACATGTAACATTCCTTGTTCTTGATATGGGTATAAAGGATATTTCAAAATATTTAGATCATGCTTCCCATCAGCAAGTTCAGCTGAAAATTAGTTTTTTGTAGTTTGTTTTTGGATCAACAATTGCTCTTTGTAAGATCAATTAGGAGGTAACAATCTAAAACAACCTTGTGTTTTGGGAGATAGCAGCCTAAAATAACCTTATGTTTTGGGAGATTTGTTAATGTTAACTTTAGCTAGGTTTGAAGTTACCATGTATCTAAAGAAGATCGTGAAAAAATATTACCTGGTATTAATAGCTTGTTTTATGATAAATGCTATAAATCTTTAGATATTATAGAACTTTCACTTCAAACAATGAAGCAACAAAGAGAAAACAATGAGCTTCGAGTAAGGTGCGCAGAACAGCAAGCAATTATCGCAGAGCAAGAAAAAGCTATACAATGACTACATAGATCTATAATGACAGATCTAATCCAATCATAATAATTAACACACCATAAAAAGTACAAATTTTTAATTTATGCCACTTGTTGGAGAATATACTTAGTATTGTTAATAAAATAATGCTTGGGTAAGAAACTTCTAGAGCTGGGGCTAAGAATGCAGCAATTCCTTTAAAGTCAAAAAGTGATATTAAATAAGATATTACGGTCGTTATTATTAAAACTATGGTAAATTTATCATTTTTTAAATTAAATAAAGAACATAAATATCTTGCATAAATATTGTTTAGAGCAACAGCAGTAGTAAAACATGAAAACAGCATAGCAATGCCAATAAATACTGTAGCATTGTTGCCTAAAATATACTTTGCAATTGTGGCTAACATAAATTCTGGATCAACATTTTTAGTTATATTAGAAAAATGAGCACCTAAGAAAACAAATCCTAAATAAACCAATGATAATAAACCAGCACTGATAATGCTTGATTTAACAGCAAATTTTATTGTTTCTTTGTGTGATGTATCTGGTGGCATCATATTTTGTATTTGCACAAATATGAGCGCAGAAAAGAAGAAGGCTGCAAATAGATCCATGGTTTGATAACCAATTAAAAATCCATTGTAAAAAGCTTCTGTTGGTTTTACATATTCTAATGGTGTTGATTGAGTACTTGTTACTCCTGCAATAATTAGTACTGTTAAAGCAACTAGAAGAACTGGGCTCATCCATTTACCAAGTATATTAATCATACGTTGATCTTTTAAACAGAAAAAAAAAGTTATAATGCAAAATATAGGACTAAAAAGTTCAAGCGAAATTTGAGGTATAATGTATGCTATTCCACCATAAGCGACAGTAACACATCGTGGAACAACGCCAAAAGAACCAAGAAGAGACAACGTAAATAATGGTAATGCTACTTTTGCGATAGAACCAGCTTCAGCAAAAAAAGCATTATAATTACCTTTATGTAGTTTAATTACGAAAAGTCCTAAGAATGGTAAAAAAATTCCAGTAATAAAAAGTCCTAAAAAACCGAGCAACCAATAAGATCCAGTAATTTGCCCGATTTTAATCGGGAATACTAAGTTACCAGAGCCAAAAAACATTGCAAAAAGTGCAAAACCATATACTAAAATTGATTTATAATTACGCATGAAGTTAAAAAATCCCTTATTATTTTATATGTTTATTTATATAAAATAATTATAAAAATGAGCTGATTATATAATATAGAACCTAGCTAAGCAAGCGGCCCTCTACCAGCGTTAGCTGGAGAGGGCTGTGGTAAGCGTGACTTATTAGTTGAGAGTGTTTGGGTGAGGCCTAAATGTGTTATATACAAGAAGGTCCACAATTTCTTGGAGAAACTTTAGTGAGATCTGTGCTACAAATTTCAGGATTTTCTTGTTGCTTTTCTTCGTTCAGTTCATTTTTATTAGCATTATTACTATCATAATTATTCATGAAACTATCATATCCTGGCAAAATTGGATTATAAAAACTAGATATTGCTTTCTTAGCACCTTTATAAATAACGTTAATAGGTATAAATAGCGTATTTTTAGGATTTATTCTTAATTCTGCAAGCAAAGTTAATATTTCTTTTATATCTTTTTCATATTTAACTGCATCTTCTAAATTTTTCTGATTAAAAAGATTAAATTGTGATCTGATAATTTCTGCTAATAAAGTCGCTATAGCTATTATGGATGGTTTATCGTCAAATTTTTTTTGTGGTGAATCTAGATCTAACGATTTTCTAGCTGATATTATATGGTTAATTACGGAAAGACTAGGGGTTCTAGAGGCTGTAGCAAGAGCTATTGACACATGTTCTGCAATATCTGTATTATTATCATCGTCAACGATAGCACTTGAATCAAAAATTTCTTCTTCAGTGTCTGAAGAATCTAGCGTTAATGCGCTGCAAAATTGTGAAACTTTTTCTTCTATATTTAAATTTTCATTTGATTGGTCATCATCCTGTTCTGACGGTTCTGTTGAAGGTTCTTGGTTTGCTTGATTAGATAAATTTGAAATTTGTTCTTCTATATTTAAAATAGCGGTATCATTTAAAATACTATCATGTGTAATTGTTGGATCTAGTCCCATTACATTACGAAAACAAGTAGTTAGTGCTGCTTTTGCAAGCTCAGCATTATATGGTTTTTTGTGTGTGTCTGGAATTTCATCATAATCTTTTTTTATTTGTTCAGAAATTTCTTTTATTTCAGCAATGGTTTTATATGTGGTACTTTTTTCAAATGGCATGATATCTTCCTGTTTACAAAAAATTATATAATTTTTTCGCTTTGTTTATGGTATAAAATTTATTATAGCATAAAATTAATTGTCAATAATAAAATAAATGCCTTTAATAAGCCAAATAACGAAGTGATTTTTTTTTATGAAATCTTGATCGAGATGTTTCAATTCCAACTGCATATTTTGATTGATCATAAATCCATGTTAATATTTTTCTATTAACATAGTGATCTTGTACAATATAATTATTCGATGATATTTCATCTATTAATATTTCTGCCAATTGTAAGTCTTTTTTATTATAAGCAATTGTTAGTGGTGTTTGGTGTTTTATATCTTGTACATTAACACTTGCATTGTTTTGTATTAAGATTTTAACTATGTCATGCTGTCCATATTTACAAGCCCAAAATAATCCTGTTTGATTTTTGCTATTTCTAAGATCTAGATCTGCACTATAAGTTATTAATAATTTAACAAATTCTGGTTGACCATTGTAACAAGCTAAGAATAATGGTGTTGTTAGACTTTTGAGATCTTGTGCGTTAACGTTAGCACCTAGGTCAAGCAGTGTTTTTGCTGTTTTTTGTTGTCCATGATATGACGCCCAAAATAATGAGGTCTTTTCGTGACTATCCATGGTATTAACGTCTATCTTAAAATTTTGTGACAACAATAAGTTGGCTATTTTAATATTGTTTTGTTTAATAGCCATAAACAATATTTCATTTAAATGAAAATTGGATGGGTTAAAGATATCTTTTGAAATTTTTATACCAGATAATATTTCAACAACTTCTTTTGTACATTTAAGAAGTTCAGAAATATTTTTTAATAAAAGATCTTGTATTTCGTTGTTTAAATTTAATAAATGTGCTGTATTATGAATATTTTTTTGTTGTATCAATAAACATTTAATAAAATATACCATTATATTTCTTACCATTTTATGATTTGATTCAATTGTCTTACAATACAAAAATATAAAAATCAGATTATTTATAATGATATTTTCTGGTAATTCTTGTATTTTGTTTATATAAAGAATATTTCTAGTGTATGGGTGTTCTATATATTGAGAACTATCCTCGTAGTTCTCGTCATTCTCGTAGCTCTCATCGTTATAATTGTTATCATAATTATCATAGTTACTACTATCGTCATCATAATAGATGGTTAAACTATTAATAGTTTGTTTAGAAAATGTATGTTGCCCCCATAATATAGGAGAGCTTAATAATTCGTTGGATATTGATTCAGTAAATAACTCCTCTAATTGATGGATCAGAGTATTATTTTCTTTTTGGTGTCCATACATAATTTGATTATTCCTATAGGTGAAATTTACTTACTATCCAAATTATTATTCTATCTGATTCAATTTTATATCTAAACCAATGTTTCGGTGACTTCCTTTTTTATACTTTGTAATTTAACCAATATAACCTATTATTTATTTATAATTATAACAATTTTGTTTGCTGACATTGAACGTTGTTCTGGTCGGAGCTTATTTAAATGCCACGGATTATAGGTCCTTTAAAAAATAAATCTAATTTTGATCTTAAAAAAACTCTAGTTGCTGCTTTACTAGGGCAGTTTATGATCAGTGGAGTAGTTTATGGGGTTAATAGCACTATAGTTAACATTACTGGTCACAGTAGCCATACTTTGGGAGGAACTGGTGATGCTTTAACGGCAACTTCTATCGCAAGTATTGTTAATACAGCAGATAATGGTGGTGGAACATTAACTATACCATCTGGAACATACTCAATAACTGGTGGACCTATAGTACAGTGTGCTTTTCCCGCTTTGCTTGGTAATTATAGCATTAATGTTTCTTCTGGAGGCGATCTTACAAGAACAGATACCGGCCCTGTTATAGATATGACTAAGGCTACCAAGATAGGGATTATTAACATAACAAATACAGGTAAACTTACGGCTAAAGCTGGTAGCAATTCAATAGATTTTACTGGTTCGGCCGCTAGTCTTAATTTTCAAAATAATGCGGCTGCTAATACTATCTCTGGTGATATTGTTGGTAGTGCTAACCCAAACGATACATTTAATATTGCAGGTGGCAGAATTACTGGGAATATTAATGGTGGTACGGGGATAGCTACTTTAACTATAACCAACAATCCAATTATTACTGGTAATATACAGCTTCCTTTAAAAGCCAATGTATTAAACATAGGTACTACAGGTGCTTTTGGAGTACCTGCTAATTTTTCTACAGGGGGAGATATTACCAATGCACAAACAATTAATGTTCAAAATACAACAGATACAAATAATTTTACAATCAACAATGCAATAACTGGAGTTAAAACTTTTGCTACACTTTCTGGTACAAAAACTATTATTGCTAATAATGGTTCAATTTATGGTATAAATAATTCTTCTAGTTTAATAAATTCTGGTACTGTAACTATAAATTCTGGTGGTACTCTAAGTATTCCTATAGTTTTTAGCACTACTAATGCTGCAACATTAAACATTGCTGGCGGTACAATAACCAGTCCTATAACCAGCGATAATGGTGGCGGTACACAAGTTGCTACTATAAATATTACCAACACTCCAACTGTTTTGAATAACATAAATCTTTCAGCAAGAGCTAATGTATTAAATATAGGTACTGCTGGTGTTTCCGGGGTGTCTGCTAATTTTTCTACTAATGGAAATATTACTAATGCGCAAAGAATTAATGTTAATAAGACAACAGGTACAGATGCATTTACAATTAACGATGAAATAATAGGGGTTCAAACTTTTACCACATTGGCAAGTACTAACACCACAGTTGCTATGGGCGGGGTAATTTCTAGTATAGATCCTACTGCAGCGATAATAAATTCTGGAAATTTAACTTTGAATGCTGGTGGTAATATTAATGTTCCAGTAAACTTTGGATCTACAAGTGGAGCAAGGTTAAACCTTAGTGGCGGTACTATAAGTAAGCCTATAACTGGTTATGCTGCTGGAGATAGCAATACCGTTAATATAAATAGTGATTATATAACCAGTAATATAATAGATAAAGTCGGTACTATAAATGTTGCCAGTAGCACTGATCCTCTAAGTCATATTGTTATTCCTACTACATTTACGGTTAGTAATCCTATAACAAATATTGCAGCTGGTTTTACGCTTGGAACTAATACTACAACTGTAGTAGGTGGTAATAATGTAACTGTTACTCGTTCTGGCAACACCGCGGTGCTAACAAATTCAGGGGTTTTAACTTTAAGTAAAGGTAGTAATACTAGTATCCCTATAACTTTTGGATCTGCAAGTGGAGCAATTTTAAACATTAGTGGTGGTACTATAAATCAGCCTATAACTGGTCATGCTGGAAGTGATGCTAATGTTATTAATGTAACCAATGATTTTACGGTCAGTAATACAATATCTGGGGTTGGTGCTGTAAATGTTTCTGGGACTTTAGCTAATTCAACTATATTTACTGTTAATAAATCTATAACAGGGGTTGCTACAGGTATTACGTTAGGTGCTAATACTGCTACTATAATTGGTCCTTCTACCATAGGTGGCGCTAATGTAAATATTGCTCGTTCTGCTGGAAGCACCGGGGTATTAACAAATTCAGGTGCTTTAACTTTAAAGGCAGGTAGTACGATTGATATTCCTGTGTCTTTTGGAGCAGTAAGCGGAACAATTTTAAATCTTAATGGCGGTACTATAAATCAACCTATAACTGGTTATAATGTTGGAGATACTAATACCATCAATATAAATAGTGATTTCATTACTGGCAATACAATAGATAAAATTAGTAACATCAATGTATATGGAACTTTAGCTGCTCCACCAACTTCTTTTACTATTAATAAGACTATAATCCATGTTGCTACAGGTATTAAAACAGGATCTAATACTACTACTGTAATAAATAGTAATGGAGATCTTTCTGGTGGTGGTACTATTACTAATGCAGGTTCGTTTTCGACGAATGGTGGCGCTATAGGTAATACTGCTGCTATGGGAGATTTCATTAACAATGGGACATTTACTGTAAATAGTGGACCAGTTAATGTTGGTGCTTTTACTAATAATTCAACAGCTGCAAGCACAACTTTAAATATCATTTCTGGGAATATGACGGTTGCTGGGATTATTAAAAATACTTTCGGTGGCATAAAAATTAATGGTGGAGATTTATCTAGTGCTACTGGTATAACTAGTGATTTAACAAATGCGTCAGGACAAACCATAACAGTTTCTGGTGCTGGAACTGTTGGTTCTAGTTGTGCGTTAGGTAATGTAACAAATAAAGGCATAATTACTGCTACTAGTAGTGGAGACATTCAAGCTGCCACTTTAACAAATTTTGGTAACGTTAATGCAAGTAGCAATATTTATTTAACTGGAAATATAGATAATCAACAAAACGGAACTATAACTGTTGGTACCGGTAAAATTTTTGGTAAACCAACTGCTACTACTGCTGGTATTGTAAATTTAACAAATTCAGGAACTTTAATAAATTCAGGAACTTTGAATGCAACAACTATAGCGCAGTCTGGAATTATGATTACAAATGGCATAATAAATTCCCCCATTACTTTTCCAGCTAATAGTAACAGCAATTTAATTATTAAAGGTGGTACTATAAATGGTTCTATAACTGCTGATCATACAACTGGTATTAATAATGCTATTGAAATTAATGTTGGGGTAGGTAATTCATTTTCCCTTAGTCCTATAGTACCGCCAACGCCTGGAATAGAATATGTTGGTGCGGTTAAAATAGATTCTGGCACATTTAATATTAACAACAATATAACTCATGTTGATAATAATTTTACAGCTGCAGTAGGTACAATTACTATAGTTGGGGTTGGTGGTGAGCTAGCTGGTAATGGAACAATAAATAATGCAGGTACTATAACAATAAATGGTGATTATAATTCCACCATAAACATGGATAAGTTTATTAATAACAATGCTGCATCAGTTTTACAAATACAAGATGGAAAATTAATAGTAAATAGGATGATAAATGATTATGGTAGTATAATAATTAGTGGTGTTGATGCATTATACAATGGTGATCTATCTAGTTCTTCTTCTAATAATAAAAGCCCACTAATAAATGCAGCTGGTTGTACTATAACTGTTTCAGGAACTGGTACTATAGGAGCAAATACTGCATTAGGCACAGTAACTAATAATGGAATAATTACTGCTGGCGGCGGTGATGTAGCAGTTGGTGATTTTGTTAATAATAATATTAATGCAGCCTTTAATATTACTAAGGGTATAATTAAAACAGGAAATATAAGTAATATTTTAGGTAATACATTAGGCAGTATAACAATTGGTGGTGATGCTTTATCGCACGGAGATTTATCTAGCGCTGACGCACCAGGTAGCAGTACTTTAACAAATGCAGCAAATCAAACTATAACAATTTCTGGCGCTGGTACAATAGGAGCGAATGGTGCGCTCGGAACTGTAACTAATTATGGAACATTTAATGCAACTGGTGGTGATATAGATATTGGTGATTTTATTAATAACAATGCTAACGCAGTTTTGAATATCACTAGTGGTATAGTTAAAACAGGAAATATAAACAACACTTTAGGTGCAATATTAGGCGGTATAACAATTGGTGATGCTGCATCGCCATCTGTATTGCACGGAGATTTATCTAGCTCTGGTGCTGCAGGTAGCAGCACTTTAACAAATGCAGCAAATCAAACTATAACCGTTTCTGGGACTGGCACTATAGGTGCGCATGGTGCACTCGGTACTGTAACTAATTATGGAACATTTAATGCAACTGGTGGTGATATAGATATTGGTAATTTTATTAACAACAATGCTAAGGCAGTTTTAAAGATTACTAGTGGTATAGTTAAAACAGGAAATATAAATAACAATTTAGGTGCAATATTAGGCGGTATAACAATTGGTGATGCTGGATCGCAATCTTTACTACAAGGGGATTTATCTAGCGCTGGCGCTGCAGGTAGCAGTACTTTAACAAATGCAGCAAATCAAACTATAACCGTTTCTGGAACTGGCACTATAGGTGCGCATGGTGCACTCGGTACTGTAACTAATTATGGAACATTTAATGCTAATGGCGGCAATATAGCTGTTGGTAATTTTATTAACAACAATGCTAACGCAGCATTAAACATTACTAGCGGCACAGCAAATATAGGTGCTTTAACCAACACCTTGGGAACCGTAAATATTTCTCATGCTACAGCAAACACAGGTGCATTAACCAACACCTCTGGAACTGTAAATATTTCTAATTCTATAGTTAAAACTGGTAACATAAGAAATACATTAGGTAGTATACAAATTTCTTCTGGTAGTGATTTATCAAGTGTTGGTGCTGCAGGCAGCAGTACTTTAACAAATGCAGCTAACCAAACTATAACCGTGTCTGGTAGTATGGGTGCCCATGGTGCACTAGGTGCTATAACTAATAATGGTAGATTTAATATCAATGGTCCAGTGAAAATTCTAGGTGCTTTTAACAATGCTGCTGGTGCCATTACTAATTTTTTGGCAAATGTTGATGTAGGAGTTAACAACGTTTTTACTAATAATGGCACCGTAAATATGTTGCAAACATCTCATATAACTAACGGTAACTATACTCTTTCTGCAACAGGTACGCACATTGTAAATATAGGTATTAATAGTAATCCTGGTCAATTAATTTTAGATAATGGTTTTGTTACCCTAAAGTCAAATTCTACCATAGATATTAGAATAGTTGGTGATCCTTTAATTGCAGATCAACAAAAATTTACTCTTATAAGCGGTAATACTCCTGCAACTTTAGAACCTAATGTTACACTGCTAGGAGCTACAGACTTAATATCTTATACAGTAGGACAGTCTATTAATAATTATGATATTGAAATTACAGCTAACAAAAAATCAATAATAGATGCTATAGGTGCGGATCTAACTAATAAAGACATACTTGTTATAGCGCAGACATTAGATAATTTATGGAAAACTGGAGTTGTTGGTGATTTGAAAACAGCATTAGCTAAATTAGAAGGATTAGCTTCTAAAGAAGAAGTAATTAATGCTATATCTCAATTATTACCAGAAGCTAATATTATTCCAGAAACAGGATTTATCGGTACTTCTATCGTGTTTGGTACTATAGCGGAAAGGGCTGATTTAATTGCTCGTTCTGGGATTAATAATATTCAAACAGGGTTTTCAGCTGGTAGCATGCAAGCTAATAATAGTTTATGGATTAAAGGGTTGGGAGGCAGCGTTTGTCAACAACAAAGAGTATCTTCTGCTGGATATAATGCAAATACGGTAGGTTTTGCATTTGGAGTAGATGATCAGATTTTAGAAGATACATGGTTGGGAGTTGGACTTAGTTCTGTAGGCACTCACGTAAAAAGTAAAGATGCTCCAAGCAGAAAAACTAATATTATGAGCATGCAAGGAACATTATATGGTAGTTACTCACCAGAAGATTATTATATAGATAGTTTTGTTGCTATTGCATCCAATAATTATAAATTAAGTAGAAATATTCGGTATAATGGTTTAAATCAAACTGCTTCTGCTAACTATACTGCTATCCAACCATCTGCTAAAGCAGCGGCTGGTTATATATATAATTTTGATTATGGTTTTAGGGTTATTCCTAATTTATCCTTACAGTATTCCACATTAAAACAGAATGTTTATAATGAAACTGGAGCAGGCGGACTTAGTTTACAACAAGTAGCTAGTACGGCTTTAACGCAATTAGAAGGTGGTGTGGGAATTAAATTTGCGTTATTACATAATAAAAATAACGATCAGACAAATTATTATAATCCAGAGCTACATTTTATGGTGTTACATGATTTTAACAGTGCACCTCAAGCAACTACTGCACAATTTCTTGGTGGTGGTGGTAGTTTTACCGTTCAAGGAGCAGTTCCTGATAAGACAACTTATAATGTTGGAGCAAGTATAACTTTTGTTCATAAAAACAGATTGAATTTTACAGCTAATTATGATTTGCGAAAGAAAAACAAATATATAGGGCACGCTGGATCTTTAGCTGTTAGGTATGAGATTTAATGGAATATTTGCAAGATAGTTCAATTAAGCAGATTTATTTTTACCATAACGTTCTGAGTACTGATCTAATAAAATACGGATCATTTTTTGATATTGAAAATGATGTTTTTTAGCCTGCATTTTAAAAAAATTAACACTGGATTTACTTAATGCTAAGGTTACTTTGACAGTCTGATCTTTAAATATTAAATCTTCTGGTTTTGGAAGAAAATCTTTAATAATCTCAACCTTTCCTATAGTTTCGTTAGTATATTTAACTGTTTGCTTTTTCATAAATCACTCTCCCATTTCGCCAAAATCCTGCACCGATAATGCGAATTACATTATCACGATATGTAAATCTTACAGTTACAATTTCATTATTAACACTTCCAAAACAATAGTATCTTTCTTCCTTATTGCTATGTTTTATATCTTTAGCAATTATACGTTTTAAATCAAGAAAGGCACTTTGAGCTTCATAAAATGAAATACCATGCTTTTTCTGATTAGCAATATTTTTATTTTCGTCCCACTCAAAATACGCCTTGCTCATGTGTTAATTATAGTAATTATATATTTAAAAAGCAATATTTTTATACATACTTTTATATGTTTAAAAATATTGCCAAACAAATTTTTTGTCAGCAAGATTGTTTGACTCCTTTTATATAATATAGATTAGTTGTAATTCCACGCACAGTCTCTTATGTTTCTAATAAGTTTGGTAATTTTATTAAATCAGCAAAACATAATGCTGTAGCCCAATCATTTAAGGACCAGCTAAGGTCTCCAGGATGGATTAAATATATATGCTTTAATCCTAAATCTTTATAAGAGGTGTGCATTGATTTGGTTATACTTGGTTTATCAGTCATTTTGAATTCGAAACCTATTTTTATATTACCGCGTAAAATCATTAAATCTAATTCTATTCCAGTATTAGTGCGCCAATAAA
>CAIJNR010000038.1 GCA_903822055.1 uncultured Francisellaceae bacterium
AGTATTAGTGCGCCAATAAAAACAATCTTCCGCATTTGCTTTTAAAGTACGAATTATTTCTTCTATAGCAAACCCTTCAAAAGAAGCACCGCGTTTAGGCGATAAAAAAAATTCATCTTGATTTGTTATATGAGTTAAATAATGGAAGATCCCGCTATCTCGAATATAAGTTTTTGGTGATTTAATTTGGCGTTTTCCAATATTTGCATACCAAGGTTGCAGGATCCTAACCATTAACATATCTTGTAAAAGATCTAAATAACGTTTTATTGATTGTGCTGATAAATTTAAACTGGTAGCAAGTTCATTAGCATTAAAAATTTGTCCATGAAAATTAGCTAACATCATCCAAAAACGTCTTAAATGAACTGCTGGGATTTTAAAGCCTAAATTAGGTACATCTTGCTCTAATAAAGTTCTAACATAATCTTCTCGCCACTCTAAGCTTTCTTGATCTGAATTTGACAAATAAGATCTAGGAAAACCACCTCTAAACCACAGCGTTTTCCATTCTTTTGTTTCGGTAAAATTAAATGGGGTAATCTCTCTATAATGAATACGTCCGGTAAGGCTTTCGGAACTTTGTTGAATTAAATGTTTTGATGCACTGCCTAAAATTAAAAACCTTTGATCTTCACGTTCGTCATGTAAAACCCGCAAGATAGGAAAAATATCTTTTGAGCGTTGTATTTCATCAATAACTATTAAACCAGTTAAATTTTTTAAGTGTTGATATGGTTCTATTAATCTCTCAAAATCATTAGGATTTTCTAAATCAAAATAATTACGTCTTCCAAAACCTGGTGTTTTTTTACAATATGCTTTGGCAAGAGTGGTTTTCCCACATTGTCTAGGACCTAAAAGAGCTAGAATTCGTCTGTTAGAATTAAATTTTTGATCTAATAAATTTAAAAGTTCTGTACGTTCCATATTATTAACTATACAACAAAAATACCTTGTAAATCAACCGTCGGATGGAATATTTGCAAGATGTACTCAGCATTATGTATTAAAGATTGCTTGTAATTCCACCAATATCATCTATTCTTTATTTTATAATAATAACAATTTCGTTTACTGACATTGAACCATTGTTCTAGTCGGAGTTCATTAAAAATGCCACGGATCATAGGCTCATCAAAAAATAAATTTTATTTTAATCAAAAAAAAACTTTAGCTGCTTTTTTGCTAGGTCAGTTTGCAATTATTGGAATTGCGTGGGGGGTGCATACTATAGGTGAGAATGGTACGGTACCATTCGGTTCTGGCACGTTAACGCTGTATCAATATAGCGAATGGTATCTGGACCAAATAGGGTATACTGCTACTAGTGGTGCTGTTAAGAAAACAGTCTGGTTTCACGAAGGAGGAACAGGACAGGTTCAAGGTGACGGCATGTGGTGTTTATCTCAAATCAAACCCCCGGGACAAGGCATCACAAACATACTACTTACTTCAGTTCCAGCTGAATCATTTCAAGTGTACATGGGTACTTCTACCATGCACATAAATGCAATTATAGATTATAGTGTTAATGACAATGCTTCTAGATCTAGTGCTTTTATTAGTCCTAAAAATAATTGTAATGGTAGCTATTCTATTAATAATACCGGAGTTGTTACTGTTGTTAGTGATAATCCTAATTCTGCTGCGATCGATTTTAGTAATAGCGGAACAATGAACCTTACTTTTACACAAAGTTCTTTCGTTGCATCACCGATTACAGTAGGAGCCCCAAATACCAGTCTGGCGTACTTAGATAGTGCTACCATGCTTCCTAAAACTGCTGCTATCATCGGCAATATTATTGGCAGCAACAATGGCGATACATTTAATATTAACGCTGGCACAATAACTGGTAATATTAAAGGTGGTACTGGAACCAACACATTAAACATAAATACTAATTTTACTACTGAAGGTACAATCGATAAAATACAAACTATAAAAGTTAATAATCTAAACAATGCTAACCAAGGCCCAATTTTTACAGTTAACAATTCTATAACTAATGTTGATACTAGTTTTGCGATTGCATCTAAAACACAAACAACAGTAAAGGATGGTGGAATAATTTCTGGGAAAGGTCAATTAACAAATTCAGGTACTTTAGATTTAAATTCTGGCAGTAATGTTAGTCTTAAAATAACAAACAATTCTGGTGGAATTGTTAATGTTGGTAGTGCCATTTCTAGTAGCAATGTGTTAACTAATTCAGGGGTGTTAAACTTGAATTTAGGTGGAACAATTAGCTCACCCATAAAGTTTGGAACTAGTGGAGAAAGAACTATAAACCTTAATGGTGGAACAATAACTAGTGCATTAACTGGTACTAGTGATTATGGCGAAACGATCAATGCAACGGGAGATTATACTACTGCTGCAACGCTAGAAGTTCAAAAATTCGGAAATATGTCGATAACTTCTCCACATTTTATTATTAAATCACCAACAGAAATTACTTTTAATTTTGCAACTGGGTTTAACACAGAGACAACCTTAGCTAGCGGAGCTGATCTTTGTGGTGGAGGCGCTATTAGTAATGCTGGTGCACTTTCAGTTTTATCAGGCGCTACCATAGGGGCTTCTTCACCAATGGGAAATATAATTAATTCAGGTACTATAAATGTTGGCGGTGATGTTAGGGTTAAATCGTTTACTAATGGTATAAGTGAACCAGCTGGTAAAGGAAAATTAACAGCTATAAATACTATAAATATTTTGATTAATAATGGTGGCACAGCTACTGGTAGTTATTCTGATTCAGGTCCACTTCAACCAATACCATCTGATCAACCACCAACAATAACTCTCTCTGATCCTAATTCAAGAATATATGTAAATGGTAACGCTACAAATCTTAATGCAGATGGTACAATTCCTGATGCTAATCAACCAGTGGTACTTTTTAATTCAACCTCTCATCGTATTGTGGTAGCAGATCTGGATAGTGGTAGTGTCCCAGAAACTATATTATTGATGGGCCATAATGGAAAAATAGGTTTTAGCTCTACTTATTTATCAGCAAATGGTACACCACCAGCAGGGGTTACTATTTTGGGTAAAAATACCTCCAATGTATCTATTACTGGAACAGTAGCTTTATTGCAAACTGCTTTAGATAACTTAACGTTTACCTCTACATTACCAAATAGATATGGATTAGCCAGTATGAGTATAGCTATGAATGATAATAGCTCTCTAGGAGCAGATCCTGTAGTCGGTAGTTCTTCTTCTGATGGTGGCAGTAATAATTCTGGATTTTTAAATATTACTGCTGGAAAAATGATTACAAATAATGTAACTAATAATGTAGGTTCTATAAATATTTCCGGAGGAGATTTATCGGCATCCACTGTTAATGTCAATACTATTACGAACAAACCAGGACAACTTATAAAAGTTTCCGGTGCGGGTACCATTGGTAAAAATCAAGCTTTTGGTGTTGTAAATAACCATGGAGTTATGACCTTTGATGGTGCCGGCGCGACTATCAACGCTTCTTCAATCGAACTTTTTCATGATACTGGGTATGTTACTGCAGATAGTGGGAGTTTAACTACTTCAGGAACAATAACTACTCCTATTAACATGCATAATGGATCACTCTTAACGGTATCTGGTGGCACTATAAATGGAGTTGTTAATGATGTAGAAACTGCTCCAAACACAACAAGTACAGTTAATATAGTAGGTACTTTTTCTACTACCAAAGGAATTAATAATGTAAAAACTATTAATGTAGGACATGATGACAGTAATGTTGGTAACTTTACAATTAATAATCCTATATCAAGACTTGGTTCTAGTTTTACAACCGAACAAGGAACAGTGGTTACGATAAATGCGGATAAAGGTGGTAGCATTTCAACTGGTTCTGGTACTTCTAGAGCCACTATAGTAAATGCCGGAAGTATAACATTATCTTCTACTGCTACCGGGGGAAGTGCTGGTTCTGCTGGTGGTACTCAAACAGATCAAGCAACTCTATTAGGAGCTATTAATGTTCCTATGGGTAATGTTACTAATACAGGAACATTTAACGTTAATACAGGTAATTCTTATGTGGGAGATTTTACTAATGGTTTAGAAAAATCTTCGTTAAACATTTCTAAAGGATTATTTAAGACAGAGGATATTTATAATACCATAGGTACTATAACAGTTTCTGGGGGAGACTTGTCTGGCCGTTTAGCTAACCACAATAACTTAACTAATAATGCCCAACAAAATATAGTAGTTTCTGGTAGTGGTAGTATCGGAAAAAGTAATGCGTTTGCTAATATAAATAATTATGGGATTATAACTATAAAATCAGATGCCACTGGATCAAGTGCTGCTACGTCAGATGTTGCAGCAGTTGCTACTATATACGGCACAATCAATTTTCTTGGAACTGGTGTTAATGATACTGGAGTGTTAAATCTTGCTGGTGGTGCAGTAGCTGGAAACATTATAGGCTCTTCTGTTAGCCCTAACGGTACTATTAATGTTGCTAAAGATTTTACTTACACTGGAGTAAACCCTAGAATTCAAAGAATAGCTACTATTAATGTAACTGATAGTAGTAAATTTTTAGTCAATAATGTTATTTCTAATGTTAACAAAAAGTTTACTACAGCCATAGGAACTACAACTACTATAAATAATTCAGGTCAATTATCTGGTTTAGGATTTATAAACAATGCTGGAACATTAACAATCTCTAGTGGTTTGCTGGATGGAGTTGCAATAGGAACTGGTGCAACAGGTGCTATGGGTAATGTTGTTAATACAGGGACTATTCAAGCTGATGGTGGAAAAATATATATAGGTACCTTTAATAATCAATTAGCTGCTGCAAAATTGAATATTAACGGTAGTAATTTATTTTCAGGAGATATTAGTAACGATTCTGGGCTTATAGCAATTTCTAGCGGTGATTTATCTAGTATAAGTACTAGTGTTGCTAGCAATTTAACAAATGCCGCCAATCAAACAGTAACCGTTTCTGACACTGGTACAATTGGTTATAATCAAGCGTTAGGTACTATAACTAATAATGGTATTTTTAATGCAGGTGGTAATATAATTACCAACATTTTCACTAATGCTAATAAAGATGCAGCATTAAACCTTACTAAAGGTACGCTTAAAACTGCATCTTTAAATAATACTTTGGGTGCTATAACAATTGATGGTGGAGATTTTTCTGGGGTTAATGCTAATAGTAATTTAACCAATGCAGCTAATCAAACTATAACTATTTCTACGAAAGGTACAATAGGGGTTAGCCAACCATTAGCAACCATTACAAATGATGGAACAATTAATATCGAGTCTAGTAAATTCAATGTTAATACCATAACGAACAATTCTGACGGGATCCTAAATGTTGATGCTGGTGGAACTATCTCTAATACTACTTTAACAACAACTGGAGTAATTAATTTAAACAGTGGTGGAACAATTAATGTTCCTGTTACTTTTGGAACAGGAACTACTGGCACTTTAAATTTATCTGGCGGTGTTATTGGTGGAGCTATTGGTGGTGTTGCTAATGTTGCAGGTAATGGTACTGTTAATGTTGTTCAAAATTTTACTTACGATGGCATTAATGATCCTATAAGTAATATAGCGCATATTAATGTAAATTCTGGTAGTTTTAATGTTAATGGTCCAGTTGATATAAACAATTCTTTTAACATTGCAACTAACGCTACAACCATTTTAAATAACAATGGTAAAATTTCTAGCACTTTGGATGCCATTTTAACTAATTCTGGAACTTTAACTATGAATAGAGGTGGTACTCTAAATATCCCAATTATTTTTGGGGCTAATGGAGGTGTTTTAAATTTAGCAGGTGGTTCTATTAACTCAAACATTGGTGGTCCTGCAAATATTCCAGGCCATGGTACGGTTAATTTCATTAACAATCTTACTTACAACGACAGCGATCCAACTATTGGAAATATAGATAATGTTAATGTAACCACTGGTACTTTTAATATTAACAAACCGATTGTTGCAATTAATACAGCGTTTTCCACAGCAATAGGTAGTACGACAAATATAAATTCTAATGGATTTATAGCAGGTATAGGTTCTATTAATAACGCGGGAACTATAACATTGGCTGGCGGTACTATAGGAGCCAAAGGTGCTGGCACAGATGCTATGCCAGATTATACTATAAACGGTATAATAAATACTGGCACTATAAATGTAAATAATAATGTTTATGTTTCTGGAGATATTAATAATGGAACAGCGGAAGCACTAGGTAATGGTGGAACCGCTCTAGTTTATGCTCTAAACCCTCCAATTGTCGGCGATGTATCAACACCAGTTGTTAGTGCAATAATAGTAAATTCTGGAGCTACAATTTTTAGAACCGGTCCAGCCGTATTGCAAAACACTGGTGTAGTAACTGTGAATACTGGTGGTTCTATTAATATGCCTATTCATTTTGGTGCCAGTGATTCTGGTACATTGGATCTTTCTGGTGGACTAGTAAATGGAGATATAATTGGCAGCACAACAAACACTAATAGTTATGGAACAATTAATATAAATAACGATTTTACTTATACTGGTCTAACTAGTGATCATTTAAATAGTAGCATTATTAGTATGGTAAACGTTATTAACGTGAATAAGACTAGTAAATTTAATGTAAATAATTCTATTGTTGGGATTAATAAATCTTTTAGCAACGCGCTTAAAGCTACTACAACAATTAGTGCTGGTAATTCGCTTACTGGTTCTGGGGCAATAACTAACTTTGGCACTATGGAATTGTTAGGTGGAACAGTTGGTTCTAGCATAGCACCATTTGCTAGTTTAACGAATGATGGAACTATAGAGATTAGTAAAAATGGTGTTGGAGGTAATATCTATGCAACAACGTTAAATAATAGTTCTGACGGAATATTAAAAGTAAATGCTAATGGTGTTATTAATACTGAAGCTGGTGGGGTTATTAATCAATCTGGAATAATGACCACATCTGGAGATATAACTTCTTCAATTAAGTTTGGGAGTAGCGTTGCTACATTAAATATTCTAGGTGGAACTATAACTGGAGACATTACTGGTTATACTGATAGCAATGCTAACGCTAGTGCTAATAGTGCCACTATTGTTGTCAATAATACTAATGCTATTAATCTAACCGTAACTGATCCTTTTACAACCGGTGGTGCAATTAAGGACATTAGTTCTATTAATCTAAATTCTGGTAATTTTATAATTAACAATCCTATAACTGAACTCAACCATGCTTTTACTACTTTATATAACACTACGACTACTATAAATGCTACTGGCAGCATTGCAGGGACTGGTGCTATCGATAACACTGGTACGATGATATTATCCGGTGGTCAAATAGGGGTTGTAGCAGCTACTAATATTCCATTTGGTGGGGTATATAATAACGGTATATTTGTTGTACAAAATGATGGTCTAACTAATAATGGAAATATGATAGTAGGTTCTTTGGTTAATGGTGGAACCAGTAGTGGCGGTAGTTCTGCGAGTAATGCTGCAAACCCATTTGCTACTTACGCTGATATTAATATTAATGTTACCCAAATTGCATTAAATATAGATCTCAACAATCAACCATTAACTAGTTCAGTGCCAGGTTCGCAAACCACATCAGAAAACACAGATTTAAAGTTTTCCACTTCCAGTACCCCTCCAAACGCTATTACAATAGCGGGAATGGATCAAAATGGTGGAATGATAAACTTAATAGCAACTCATGGTATATTAACGTTACCGACTAGTACTTCTGCAACGCTTACTGTGACAGGCAATAAAAGTAATAATTTATATATTTCTGGAGTATTGGCTGATTTAAATCATGCTCTGGAAGGATTGGTTTTTACTCCAAATCCTAATTATGTTGGTACTGATGCTAATTTAAAGATTGTTATTCAGAATAATCAAACAACTACATCTGAGGATCCTGCTGCTACTGATGTATTTATTCCGCCTTCTATACCAGGATCATATAGTCCTGTTTTAAATATTACGTCTGGTATTGTAAGAGCCACTAGCATAACAAACACTTCCGGAACTATAAATATTTCTAGTGTTGGTGCTGATCCTGGTGATTTATCGAGTACAGATCCAGCACATCCTAGTGCTTTAATAAATGCAGCTGGGCAAACTATAAATATATCTGAGCATGGTACTATTGGTGCTAATAATCCATTAGGATCTATAACCAATAGTGGAATAATTAATGCAAGTGGAAGCAATATAATTCTAGGTGAAAGCGATATAATTGTTGCTGATTTTACTAACAATAATGCTAATGCATTATTTAATATTACTAACGGTATAACTAAAACTGCTAATATAACGAACACTTTAGGTGGTATAACAATTAGTGGAGGAGACTTATCTAGCGTTAGCCCTATAGCCACTAATGCTAGTACTTTAACGAATGCAGCTAATCAGATTATAACAGTATCTGGAACTGGTACAATAGGTGCGCATGGTGCGCTAGGTGCTGTAACTAATAATGGAACTATTAATGCAAGTGGTGGCAGTATAACTGTTGGTACTTTTACTAATAATAATGCTAACGCAGTTTTAAATATTACTAGTGGTATAATTAAAACAGGAAATATAGTTAATACATCAGGTGCAACGTTAGGTGGTATAACAATCGGTAATCCTGCATCGCTGGCTGTGTTGCAAGGGGATTTATCTAGTGCTGGTGCCGCTGGTAGCAGCACTTTAACAAATGCGATAAATCAAACTATAAAAGTCACCGGAGCTGGCACAATAGGTGCGAATGGCTCACTTGGCACTGTAACCAATTATGGAATAATTAATGCAGGCGGCAGAAGTATAGCTGTTGGTAATTTTGTTAATAACAATGCTAATGCTGTTTTAAATGTTACCAACGGTACAGTAAATACTGGTACTTTAACCAACACTTCAGGAACTGTAAATATTTCTAATGCCATAGTTAGAACCGCTAATATAACTAACACTTTAGGAAGCATAATAGTATCTACTGGTGGAGATCTATCTAGTATTGGCGCAGCAGGTACTAGTACTTTAAAGAATGCAGCAAATCAAACTATAACAGTGTCTGGAACTGGAGTTATTGGTGGTAATCAAAGATTAGGAGCAATAACTAACGATGGTGTTTTTAATATTAATACTCCAACAAATGTTGGTGCTTCAGTTAAAATAGCTGGTAATTTTATTAATAGTGTCACCGCTGTCGCTAATTTCAATGGAAATATGGATGTAGGCAACACTGGACTTAATGCTAATACTTTTAATAATTCCGGTGTTGTAAATATGGTAGCACCAGCTACATTAACTGGCAATTATACGGTATCTGGAACTGGGGTACACATTGTAAACATAGATAGCAATAATATTCCTAGTACTTTAACATTAAATAATGGATCAGCGGTATTTGCACCAACTTCTTTCATAGATATGCAAAACAGTGGAAATTCTTTAATTCCAAACAATCATCAATATACAGTTGTAGCTAATAGTATTATCGCTCCAGTGTTAACAACTAATAATATATTAGGTTTTACTGATTTGGTTCATTATACATCAGGTATAGTAGGTAATAACATTGTAATTACTTCCCAAGTTTATCCAATATTAAGTGCCGTAGAAGCAGTAGGTAATTTAACCGCGTACCCTGTAGCTACAGTATTAGATAATTTAGTTAATAGTGGAACAGCTACTGGTGAATTAAGGACGGCATTAGTTAGAATATATGGGTTAAAGACAAACCAAGAAGTAAGCGATGCAGTAAATCAATTATTAGTAAATAATTTTACTCCAGAAATTGGTTTTATTCCTCCATCTATGGTGTTTGGTACTATAGCAGAAAGAATTAATTTAGCTCGTTCTGGAATCAATAGTATTCAAACTGGTTTCTCGGCTGGTGGCATGCAATCTAACAATGGTTTTTGGCTTAAAGGGATCGGTGGTTCTATTAATCAACAACAGAGAATAAATTCTGTTGGTTATAATGCTAATACTATAGGTTTTGCATTTGGGTTGGATGATCAAACCTTTGAAGATACATGGTTGGGAATAGGATTTAGTTCGGTAGGTACCCATATAAACAGTAAAGATTCTGCTAGTAAAAAAACTAGTGTTGGCAGCAGACAGGTAACTTTATATGGTAGTTATTCACCAGAAAATTATTATGTAGATGGTTTTGCGGCTATGGCATTTAATAATTATAAATCAGCTCGCAGCATGTTGTATAATGGATTAAATTATACAGCTATTGCTAATTATACAGCCACGCAACCATCTGCTAAAGTAGCAACAGGTTATATACATAGCCTTAATAAGTTTTTTAGAATAGTTCCAAATTTGTCTATTCAGTATTCTACGGTAAAACAAAACCAGTATAGTGAAACAGGAGCAGGTGGGCTTGATTTGAGAGTAAGTGGTGCTACTTTAACTCAATTAGAAGGTGGAGTTGGGGTTAAATTTGCTGTGTTACATAATGAAGAAGATGATCAAATAATCTATAATCCAGATCTGCATTTTATGGTATTACACGATTTTAAAAGTTCTGCACAAACAACTACCGCACAGTTTCTTGGTGGTGGTGGTAATTTTTCTTTACAAGGTGCTGTTCCTGATAAAACAACCTATAACATTGGTGCTGCTTTAACTTTTATTCGTAAAGATAGATTGAATTTTACAATTAATTATGATTTGCGAAAGAAAAATAAATATATAGGGCATTCAGGTTCTGTGGCTATTAAGTATATGTTTTAACACATCACATTGCATTTGAAAGAAATTCCTCACGATATCTAAACTAATATTGCTTTAACAAAAATAAATTATAACCTTGACGCACGGCAGGAGTTTTTGTTATTAATATGTAAATAACAAGATTTAATCTTTAACAAGTTAACGAGGTAAAAAGCGTTAATTGCAATACTAAAATATTTATTAATTATTGATGGAGGAAATGTTATGCAACCTAACAACAATGATGATTCAGTCAAAATTAACGAACAAATAGCTTCTATAAAAAATGAAATGAAAGATATCGCACATCGTCTTGCCAATCTAAAAGGTAATGCTTTAAGTGCTTTGTATGAAAATTCACATGAATTACAATCAGCATTGTCTGAAATAAAAAATAAAATTATGGGTCAAGATAATAACCAAGATAGTTTAAAGATAGTGAGCTCTTACATAGAACAGAACCCAATAAAAAGCGCGTTATGTTGTTTTGCTGCGGGAGTGGCTCTTTCTAGCTTTTTCTTAAGGAGATAATAAATGTTATCTGGTATTATAAAACAAATCTGTGTTAATTCCATGCAAAGATCTATCTTTCAAGTACGTTCGTATTTTACATATTTTCTGATTACTTTGTGGATCATTTGGTATGGTATTGCTAATTATTATTATTTTATTGAGCAACAAAATAAATGTATTGGAGCATTTGTTACTGGAAGCATATTCCTCATTTTAGGATTTTTTATGTGGTTATTAAATTATTGCATAAAGAAAAAAGAAGCTAAGCGTAGCAAATTTAACAATATAATAACAGACTCTCTTCCTATATTGTCACCAGTTATCCTTAAAACGTTTTTAAATAATATTATAACGAAAAAGCCAGTTAAAGCTTCTATATTAAGTATTCTTATTTTAACGGTAATATTTTATTATTTTCTTAATAAGAAAAATCATTTTATTAACAAATAAGTCTTGTCATGGGAGTAATGTGAACAAATACAATCTTAAGGCTCAAATAATAAGTTATTATTTGAGCCTTATATTACTACTTTACTGGTCCTTCGTCCTTATTCATCCTCATCGATATCAGCTTCTTTTTGAGATCCTCTAGCTTGTCCGCCCTTGCTGCCTATTTCAGAATGAAATCCAGGGTGCTTTTTTTCTACAGTTTTAGCAGCCTTTGTTGCTTGTCCCGATAGCTCATCTTTGCTATACATTTGAGCACGAGTTTCTCCACCTTTACGACCAGCTTCTTCTATCGTCATTTTTTTACGTTCAGCCATATCATAACTCCTTATATCTAAGTGGTTAAGATTTACATATCGTAAAAACATTTTATCTAATTTTAACCATAATGTCTATTTAAATCACAAAATTTATCAAACCAATATTAAAATAACAGTTGATAATTATTATGAAATTTGAAGGAAACAGATGGTGTTTAATAGTAAATTTTGTTAAAATAAGAGTAACTATAATGATACATAAAACTACGAGAATTTATTTTGGAAGGCCGCTCGTATTACAGAGGTATAACAATGAATATAAAAATAAAAACTTTCCTGATTGACGATTCTAGTAATAAATTATGTAAAATGATTTTTAAAGTATTGCATTGCAATTTATTATGGGTTATTAATTTAAAAAACAATGCTGTATATTTTATAGCTACTGATGCATTTTTATTAAAACATTATTGTGAAAAAAAATACTATTTGCATGATCCCAACGTGAATAGTTCTTTTAAAGAGGCTACCAAACCATATAGTAACAGGTTGTCATGGAACATAATATTTGGAACAAATTTTGATGATTTTTATAAAAGTGGATTTATATATGATTTATATAACATGTTTCACATTGAAGAATTTGTGTCAATTGAAAAAACAACAAAAATAGAACGTTATTGTTTTAGGTTTTTTACTTTAAATAATCGTTTTGTTTTTGCAAATAAATTATTAAATAACATGCCGATTGTAAAATGTTTTATTAATATGATGATCAAAAAAATGAAAACAGATCTAAATAAAAACAGTGAATTACTGTTTGAATAATACTGTTGTTAGATACAAAGGGGAGAGTATGTATCATGACGTTATCTGATGAATATTTTCTAGGAACAAAGTTGTACCATAAAAAGTTTGCTGAGCTTATTACTCCAATAGCAAACTTTTTGGGTATAACCAATGCAATCTATATTAACATTGATAAACATGGCAGAATGTTTAGTATTTGCGATATGCCAAATTGGGTAGAAAGAGTTTTAGAAAATCATTATTATAACCTAGATCCATTTATGGTACATCCAAACAATATCCACAATGGTTTTGCTTTTGATAAATCTTATCCAGACCAAGAATTTGAAGATGTATTTTTGTACGATGCAGTTGTAAATTTTAAACTATGTCATAGTTTTGTTTATACAGAAAAAACTAGTGATAATGGTTACATAGGTTTTGGTTTTGCAACCACAAAAAACAATGGAGCAATTATTAATAGATTGCTTATGGAAAGTTTAATAATCAAAAAATTAATTAGGGATCTAAATAAAAAATTGACGTTTATAATTAATAAGGATTTAAAAGAAAATAGAATGGATTTTGCTCACCTAAAGGGATCTTTGTTTAAAACTCAAAAAGGGTTGGTATTTAATCCTGAACACGAACATCAACATAAAATTGAATTGCTAAAAGAAGCTGGTTTATTACAAAACAATGACGAAACATGTTTTTTAACTAACGCCTATTTTTCTCCACAAGAAATAAACTGCCTTAAATTATATTTAACAACACGTAGTATAAAGAAAATTGCTAGAGAGTTAAGTTTAGCTGTAACAACAGTTGCCGGTTATATAGAAAATATAAAATGCAAGCTCAATTGTAGCAATAAAAATCAGTTACTTGAAAAAGCTGAGGTTTTAGAATCTTTAGGTCGCATTTAGTGGTTGCACAGGAATAATAAATTTCTTAATTGTAGCTACTAATAAGTAAAATATTGGGGTATTGCAAATAGTAACGAACAACTTGTAAGAATAGCTGTTGATCATAATAACCAACATATATTCTTTTGGAAATACGCCTAAAATAGTTAATAGGCTTATTGCCGTAAATGTATCAACAAATAAAGATATTGCCGTGCTTCCATTATTTCTAAGCCATAATAGCCTACCATTGGTTATTTTTTTTATCCATAAATATAAAGATATATCTATCAATTGTGCTGTGTAACAAGCAATAATATTGGCAATAAAAGCCAAGCCATAGTGTCCAAAGACTCTATGAAAAACGGTATTATCAATCTTAGACCACGGAGTAGCATTAAGGAAATCCATGCTGGTAACAATTAATGCTGCTAACACATTCATGCAAATTGCTAATCTTACACAAAAATTAGCTCTTTTTTTGTCATAGAATTCAGCAATAAGATCCGTTAACATAAACATAAATGGGTATAATATGGCCCCAACAGATAATTCGAACGTATGAAAAGGTAAGACTGGTAAATAAACAAATTTTTGATATGTCAAATTGCAAATTATTATTAATACAGAAAATAATGCACATAGCACAATATACATCTTATCTAATGCTGCTAAATCATCATTTTTCATACAACAGGTCTTTATTTTTATACCAATGAATTTATACGATTTATAAAAATATATATCATATAAGCTTTGCAACTGTCAATTAGGGGTGATATGGTGGTTGAATAAAATTGGATTACGAATTAAATTTACATATAGCATACAAATAGTAAATAACAATAAAATTATAGATGTTAGTGTGTATAACGGAAGACTAAAATATAATAAATATTGATTTTTAAAAGCCATAAAATAAGTTAAGTATATACAAGATACTATAAATAATAAAAAAGTTGCTATTAAATAACCGTAGTAGTATGCACAATAAACAGTTAACATCATTGTAATAATAATTAGATAAATTAATTCAATTTTTTTCATAAACATCATAGAAAATATAATAAAAGTTATTAAAATAATTATTGAAGATTTTTTTATTTTTTGATCGGAAATACGATATTGATTAAATAGAACGTATGTCCATGATAATATAAAACTTGCAATTATAAGTATTGCATTCAAATCTGCTAACCATAGATCTATATAATTATATAATAAAATTTTAGATCCGCAATTTGATTTGTCAGTTAAGACAGTTGGTAACATTCTTGTTAAACTAGAAATAAAACAGGTTATAAATGCATTTTTTTTGATGAATTTTAATACTTCGTGTGCGTTGGTTAAATGGTTGGTGTTAAAAAAAAGTACATCTTTACATAAGTGAGAGCCTAACCACCCACCAAAAAGATCTGCAAATAAGTGTGAAAAAATTATATTTGTTGGTAAATTATGCAAAAAATAACCATAAAATTCACTCAACAACAAACCTAAAAAAGCATTATTGCCAAACAAATAAAACATAACAAAAGCAACACCTATCGGTGGATGCATAGGTAATGTAGGGTATTCAAGTGTTAAATTAACAATGATTAAAAATTGAAATATAAATATTACGATAGTATGTATTGCAAATCGTTTAATTCTGATCTTGTTATAATTCCATAAAAAATAGTTTGTAGAATTATTTTGTGTAACAAGTTTCGGTATTTCATTGTTTAAATATAATTGACGATCCATATTATGGTTTTCTAATATATAAGTAACATGTAGAGTAATCCCAATCAGCATGAACAAATATTTTTTTGGTTAACTGGAATTCATTTAAATTTGGCAGTTGCCGAAAAGATATGATTTTTTGAAGATGATGCATGGTGGTGATTTTTGCAGCAATAACATTTAGCAATTCTAACGAAAACACTGTTGAACATACATATATAATAGTTACATTATTAAAATCATGTTGTAAGAAATCATCATTTATTAAGTTTAAAGTTCTATTGTTGTCAAATAATTTTGGTAATTCTTTGGTTATAATTTCTTTAATTTTGTTGGAAACAATAAATCTGTTATTGTTTATTTCTATACCGGTTACAGAAACAGCTTTTGTAGTAAGAAAAATTTGAAAAACTATTTTACCAAAACCAGAACCTAGATCTAAAAAATGATCTTTTTCTGTTATGTCTAAATATTTCAATAGTTTAACAACACTATAATAATATAATTCGCCGTATAGCTCATTGCGTGAGGTACAAGTTGTTTGTTGAATATCTTTATCAAAATAGCTATAAAGCTGATTAAAGTATGATTGAATTATTTCGTTGTTAAGCAACAAAACGTACAAATTCTCCTAAAGAAAACAGAAATTACAAAAAGTATAAGCAAGTTATCACTTCCATTAAATTAAATCATATAAATTAATGATAGTAAAATATATTATTGTTTTTTGTCTTACTAACATATCGTAGTCTTATAAAATTTGGAATGTATAATGTAATGTGATATTTTTAATTAATCTTTTCAATCTTATCTACCACCATGGAGGGTTAGATTATGCCATTAATAAAACAACTAAATATTGCTGTAACTAAAGTTAAAGAAGCTGGAATTCGAACAGCAAATGCCGCTCATTATACTGATGAAGTATTTAAAGGGTTGTTATTGAAAGGATTAGCAGAAGAAAATCATATAAACTTTCACCTACGTGCTATGGAGGCTGCCAGACAAGCTAAAATAATAGAGTCTAGTATGAACTTGTTAGCTGAAAAGGTTAATTGTCATGATGATTTAAATGTTTTATCAAAAGAAGAACTAGACAACATAGAAAAAGTAATTAGGGCTATAGAAGTAGAAGCTAACGCCGCTGAGCTTGCTCGTACATCTATTGCCTGTGCAGCAAGTACTTCTAATATATCTAAACAACAAAAGCCAAATAAACAAAACCGTTGTTTGATATCTTAAGTTATACCTTAGCTTCTAAAAATAATACCCCCAACTAGCATTATACCTAGCTTGTTTTATAATTATAACTTAGTTGTGTATAAAAATTTAAAGTTAGCCCTGTTGCAATTGAATTGGATCTGAATAGGGTATATAAACTTTTAAGTTAAGTGGTAGTAAAAATTATATAGGGGAAAAATTATCCATGTATGAGCAAGATAATCTGGACTCAATTTCTATTTCTATAACGATAAAAAGAATTAATAATGCAGTTGATAGTTCTATAAGGACATCTGAGCCAAGCACTCCACCGCCATTAGATGGTTTACTCGAAAATGATTATAACAACTTGCCTCAGTTAATAGTCGGTATTGTTCATAAATTAGAAGCAACTTTGCCTATAGAAGATTTATATCGAGGATTTTTAGAACTTTCTTCTCAAAAAAAACAGCTTAATTTTTTAAGGTTGTTGAATCTAGAAAAAAAATTTAATATTTTAAAATTATTAAGTCTTGAACATTTAGAACAAGGGATAAATTTTCTAATAAAACTTAATGATTTAGAACAATTGTTTGATAAAACAATTCAAACGTTTAGTGATATCCTAACTGTTTTACCGTATACAACACCAGATCATCCTAATTACTCGGAACAATTACAATTAAAATTTACTTTTTTAGATAATTTTAACACAAGATACTTACAAGATATGATAAAGACTTCTGGTAATTTTATAGGTATATTGAACGTGCTACCTAAAGATTGTTGGAGTTGTTTTTTAATTAAATTTGATAAAAAATTTTTACAAAAAAAAATTATATATTTTGGTGATGCTAGATTTATATTAGACAATTGGCTAGAAAACAATCTAGAGCATATAAACGATGCAGCAAATCATAAAAAAATTATAAACTTTAGAATATTTCTTAATAAAAAATTACAACATCAAAGCAATACATTATTTTCATCATCATCAAAATTAAATAAATATAAAATACCGTTAACATTTAGAAAGCAAAGTTCTTCAAGTACAAGTAGCGGTAGTAGTGTTATCGTAGTGGAAAATTGTGTCCAAAATCAAAATGATATGTACCGCGACATTTTACATACACACAGGTCCTACGGTCCATAGATATGCAATTACTAATGCTTCTTTAATATAGCAGTTTCATATACGTTTTCTTTAGATAATTCAAATGCAGAAACACTTTTATTTATAATATCAATTCCTTTTGTGTTGTTTTTAACAATCAAAGTTTCAATATTATTTATATTATTGATAGCTGTTAAATGATCATCTACTATAAAATCTACAGTTTCAACAATAAAAGGATTAATCCAATCTTTTATTGTTTGATTATTATGCATTTTTAAAGTTGTTTTCCTATGGGCGGAATTTTTAGGAATAACTATTAATACTGGTTTATTGTAATATTTTGATATAAGTATTTCCTGTGCTGTTCCTACACCTAACTTTCTTGAAGCATCCACAACCACTAGATCACTATTTTTTATTATCGTGCTATCTCTGCCAAACACGAGCAGACTATTTGAATTATCTTCCTTAGAATATTCGGGAGTTAAAAAATTAATATCCTTTCTAGCTAAGGAACGCGTATAAAATTTACGCCAATCAGAAGAATGTTGTATTTCCGATCCTTTACGCACTTTTCCCGCTAAATATACATAATATACTTTCTGGTTTTTTATTGAATGAACAGCACCAGGATTACTGCATGACGTCAAAAAAAATACCAGCACTATATAAATTTTTCTGTACATAACAATTTTAATCCATTAATTGAAGGTATAAGCTAACGCTTTTAGAACAATATTATTACAGCATGGTGCGTTAATAAAAACAAGCTCAAAACTAAATATATGGAAAAAGTTTAGCTGGAAGCTCTAAAATTGATGCGGTGAGCATTTCGAATTGTTCGTTATTTAAACTTTCGCTTAAACCAAACGCTCTGAAACCAGCAATTGTTAAATGAACTACTTTTAATGATATAATAAAACAAGGCTGAAGTTATGTTACTCTGTGTCTGGTTCTTGATTCTATTTTGGGTTGTTCTATTTGGGGTATTTTTTTATGCAGTATGTGCAGGGCTTGTTTCTTTGTGTAAAATATGGTTTAACCCAATAACATCTAAATTAAACAATGCTAGGTTTATTGTAAGCTTTTTTAAGTTTGTATTTGTTGCAATAGGACACCCATGTGTTTTGGTTGTATGTCTATATATACGGGATAAGACAAAGACACTGCTCGCCTCAGGATATTATACTAGTAGTATAATACATTCCCCATCTGGTGCTTTTGTATTATTTTTATTGTTTGCTTTGCTATTTTATGCAGGATGGCTTGTAATGCTTACATGCGTATTTAAAATAATAAAACCTAAATTAAACATTAAGAGGTTCCTTAATGAAAAACTAGATACAGCACTAACCTTAAGCTTTTTTGTTTATTTTATTTTTTTAGTTTTCTTCTTATTGTCCGTAGGGGGGATAGAGCCTAATGGTGTTGGTTTTATATTTGCCCCTGCAATGTTCTTATTCATGTTGCTATTAATATGTATTTCTTTTGGTATGTTTTTGTCAAATTTAATAAGTGTATTGAGAGGTAAATATAACTACGATTATAAACCTTCTATAGATGGAGACCATTCAAAAGAAACAAAAATATGAGCTACCTTGTTTATTTTGCTGATGATTGGCAACTAAAATAAAATCATGGGCTCGTTTTATAAATTATTAATAAATTGATTTTAACATCAGAGCTATAGAGCGTAATAGCTACATTAGCTTGTTCGTTTATTTAGATTTGGCCCTTGGTTTAGCCTTCATTTTGCTACGAGCGGTAGATTGATTCCAAGATACAAGTTGGACCCTACGTTAAGCGTGAGCCATCATTATGATATTAATTCATTCTATTTTATATAGGTATTATGTTAAGATTGGCTGTTTTGGTAAATCGTCGAAAAAACTTGTAATAGTGCTATTAATTTTAACCGTTTTATTTAGCACTTCTACATTCGCTGCTACTAAAAAGATTAAAAAAGAAAATTTTATGCAAAATAATTCAAAATTTTATATGAGTTACGATAGTGCTAATAGTAACCCAGTTACTTTATATTGGGAAGATCCTGGAAAATTAAGTTTTAAATTGCAACAACAAATACAAAAATTATTTATAGGCTCTTTCTTTGTTCAATACCGAGCTAATGGTGCCATGAAAGATCTAACTGATGAGCAAATTAAAACTGATTTAGAAGATTATTTTATAAAATCAATTGTGCCTCGCTTCGTAAATGATAGTACACAATACTTACTTTGTGCCCGGATCAATAGGAAATTAATAGGGTTTGTTTTTTGGGAAGATTTAGGCAGAAATCAAGCATATATAGCTGAATTAGTAATTTCTAACGACTATTGGAGGCAAGGGTTAGGTAGAGTTCTGGTTGGATCTATTTTTAATAAAAAACCAAACATTAAAAAAGTAATGTTGTTAACCGAGCATAAAAATCATGGGGCAAAAAATTGTTATAAAGCTCTCGGATATAAGCCATCACTTTATGTGCGTAAAGGTTATGATGTAAAAGATTTTTGTGCTTATGAGATAGAAATATAATTGTAATTAATTAAGGCGCTAGTTATGGAAAATAAAAGATTGTTAATAGTGGCAGTATTGATGGTATTTAGTACCGCTATGATTTTTGCATATAATAAAATGATATTAAAAAGAAAAAATAAACAATCTTTATCTATATACAGTTCCATACAAAATTACGTTTTTAATGGAACACCAGAAAAGGAAAAAATCATAAGAATAAAACAACAGGCCGAAACTTTTTTAGCTGTTCTTAATGAGGAAGAATATTTAGTAGTTACTCAACAACGTCCATTATTTACTGATTATGAAAAGCTTTTATCACAAATAGTTACCTTACCAACAGAACTATTAGATAGAACATCTGCTACTACATTGGCGAATGCTTTATTTAAGGGAGCAAATATCTATCGCAGATTTGGAGATACACAAAGTCAAGAGTTAGCCAAGAAATACCATAAAATAGCGTTACAATTTAGAGAAAAATATTTAGACTCGAAATCTTTAGAAATTGCCAACACCTTAATGGCTTTAGGAGCAGTTTATAACGAGTCAAGAGGAAAAGAAAATTGTGTAACAGCTCTTCAATATTTCAAAAAAGCTTTAAACATATGTGAAAACAATAAAGAAAATGGACTTTATTGCACTGGTCGTGTTTTATATATGTTAGGTAGTACTTATAGGGATTTGGGCGATATAAGAATCGAAAAGAAGCATTAAAATTATATCAAAAAGCCATGAATATGTATATTGCTTTATCTCTTGAATATTTACCGCAAGCTGATGAAATTAAACAAAAAATTAAAGAATTAATATGAAGCAATGACTTTATCAACAAATTTGTATAACCGAATGTCCAAAATTTGAATAATGATGGTCAACCCTTGGAATGAAAAAACATGAATAAAAGCCAAAAATACACAGGAGAATTTCCAACTATATATTACAAAACCTTTGGTAATAAGGATAATCCTTGTATTATTTTGATAATGTGGTTAGCTGGTCAAGTAATTCATTGGCCTAAAGAATTGATCCAAGGATTATCTAATAATGGATTTTATGTAGTTATTTTTGATAATCGTGATGTAGGATTATCTCAACGTTATGATCATTTTGTTAACAACCAACAATGTAGCGAACCTTTGCCTCCATATACTTTAGAAGATATGGCAAAAGATGTGATTATACTTATGGATCGGTTGCAAATTAAGAATGCTCATACTGTAGGTCTTTCTTTGGGGGGAATGGTTGCCCAAATTATATCAATCTTGTATCCGAAACGCATTTTGAGTTTAATATGCATTTCTACAAGTAGTAGTGATCCTGGGCTACCTCCTATAAAGCAAGAAGTATTAGAGTATCTTTCTTCGCCTCAAAGATTAACTGAAGAATTAGAAGAATATTTAGTTAATAAAATTCAGATGTATAAAATTGCTAATCATCCTAAGAATATTCCATCTGATGATCTTCTTCGTGCAATTTGTATAGATACGTATAAGCGTTCTCATTATCCTTTAGGGTTACAGCGACAATTATTAGCTATGATCTGTGCAAAGCCTCGCGGAGATAAGTTAAAGAAATTACAAATCCATAGCCTCATTATTCATAGTGACTATGATATTGTTTTTCCTGTAGAACATGCTACACAATTAGCAAATTGCTTACCTAATTGCTGTCTTGAAATTATTCCTGAATTTGGGCATGGGTTACCAGTAAGACTATGTAATTTAATTATCGATTTAATTAAGGATTTTTGTGTGGATGCTACTTGATTTAGGTTTAATACTGAACTAATTAACAGATCAAAAGGATATTATGAGAAAACTGTCAACAATTATTATGATATTGATATCTATTATAACTATAAGTATTTTTGTGTATAAGAAAACAACGGTTATAAGACAAAATAAAATATTTACTCTAAAGAGCAAACATACAATTGCAAGTTATTTACCAGGAATATTAACTAGTTATGAGAAATTTATTGGTCGAGAAAAAAAATTACAGCAAATAGAGTATAACTTAAATAGAGAAAATATAGTAATAATTACCGGTCGCGCTGGAATTGGTAAAAGTAGTTGTGCTATCGAATATGGAAAACGTTATAAAGAAAATATACCTGTGCGTTATTTTAATGCCGATTCTGCAACTAAAATGGAACAACAATATCGTAAATTAGCTAAAGAAATGGATATTAATGTAGATCAACAAGCTGATGATTTTGTAATTAAGTTGGTTAATAATAAACTTGCCTCTTTAAAAACAAAAATATTATTTGTTTTTGATAATGTTGATCGCTATGAAGATATCAAAGAATACATGGTTAATATGCCAACTAATGTACAAGTTATAATAACTACCAGAAATCCAAGGTTAATTGCTAATAAACCTCATATTAATATTGACGAATTTAGCAACAAGGAAGCGACGGAATATTTGAAAAGTAGTCTACAAAATAGATATCTAAATGATTCCTTTATAAATCAATTAATAAATAACTTTGGTACTTTACCATATGATATTAAGTGTGTAGCAGCTTATTTGCTTGACAATCCGTCTATAGACAATAAAATGATAATTCAGAAAATTGGCAACAAAATTAAAGATAAGCTCTTTCAAGAATTCATTATTAGTTCCGATCAAATAAAGCAGCAAGCCTGGATAATCTTGCAATATGCAGCTAATTTAGATCCTGATTTCATTAACATAGAAATCTTGAAAGCATCATTCTCACAACATATTGAGTTGTCATCGTTGGCACTAAAAAAATTAGAACAACTATCATTAATCTCTATGATTAATAATAATATGGATCAACCTGGTTTTAGAATACATAGAAATTTACAAAAAAATGTACAAAATTCAATTAAAAATCATCCTGAGTACGCTATAGATAGAAATAAATTAATGTATAATTTGCTTGGCGCGCTGGATCAGTTGTTCCCTGAAGTAACGTTTAAACCAACTTCCCAATGGCAACTGGCAATTAGTTTGCAACCGCACGTAGAAAAACTATTAAATACGAATATAAACCCTGTGGTTGAAAAATATAAAATTAATATGGCAAATCTTTCTTATAAATTAGCTAAATATTACTCGGCTATTAGTATGGATTATCAACAAGCGTTAAGATATGCAAAAATAGCCTTAGATCAGAGAACTACTTTACATAAGAATAATCATGCTGATCTAGCAAAATCTTATAATGTTGTTGGGGTTATTTATAGGAAACTTGGTAATGCACAAGAGGGATTAAAATATTTAAAAAAAGGATTAAAAATAAGACAACAGTTATATTCTGAAGATCATCCTGATATTGCTGATTCTTTTCATGTAATTGGTAGCGCATATAACCAAAACGGAGAAACAGAAAAAGGATTACAATATGCACAAATAGCATTAGAAATGAATAAACGATTATATCATGATAATCATTATGAGATTGGTTGTTCTTTAAATTTAGTTGGTATAAGTTACCTTGATCTGGGAGATTTAAAAAAATCACTTGAATACTTTAAAGCTGGGTTAAAAATGTTTTCTAAATTAAATCCAATCAGTTATGAGAAAGTTGCCGCATTACAAAGTAATATTGCTTACAATTATAATAAACTAGGTAATAATACAGAAGCCCTCAAATATGCAAAAGCTTCTGTGGATATTTTTAAAGAACATTATCCTGACGGGCATCCAAGGGCAATTTACTCTTTGGATGATTTAGGTGATTCCTTAATAAGGACAAACAATATTAAGCAAGGTTTAGAAGTTTTACATCAAGCATTAAGCTTAAGCGAAAAATTTGGTATGCAAAAACATTATATTACTGCTTTTGTTTTTCAAGATTTAGGATGGGGTCACTTTAAAAATAAAGATTACAATGCGGCGTTAGAATATGCAGAAAAAGCACTAGTTTTACGCAAAGAGCTATATGGTTCTCAAAATTATCATGAACTAGCAGAATCATTGTATAATTTAGGAGATATTTATTCAGCTTTAAAAAATAAAAATCAAGCACTTAAGCTATACAATGAAGCTTTGGAAATGTATGTAGCATTATCCCTTGAACATCTATACCTACCAGAAATTAGTGAGATTAAGCAAAAAATCAGCAACTTAATCTCCGTTTCTTAATAGTAACGTTATTCTCTTTTGGGTTCCTCGTCATCATGTAATATACTGGTAACTAAAACGTCTGTTTTAAAACGATAATCAGCTACATTATATGCGACTTCAAGCGGATGCGAGTAATATGGCTCACCAGACTGGCATTTTTGATCACCATGATATTTTACAGCATAATAGATCGCTTTTTGGCGTTCTAAGAATCCGCCCAAATTTTGATGATCGCAATAAGCTAATAAAACTAGCTTAAGAACCTTTTTTAGGAGATCTCTCCGCTTTGCTCGGGAGACGTGGGTAGTTATAATTAAAGTTGTAAAATTTTAGATATTTAATTTAGTTATTTGGTAAACATTAGCTAAACATGGCCATTTTTACGCTCAGATCCTGGCGAAGTATATGGTATGTCCCGAGTTGTCAAAGAATTTATTAAACTTTAAATAATTAGGAAACACATGTACAAGATAATTTATATTATTTTATTATTATTCAGCTCAATAGTAAATGCTGGTGGTAATGTTATAGAGATTACAATGCTGCAACAAGAACAGACTCTCTCGAAATTACTAGTTTTGCAAAAAATGATGACTATGTCAGCAACCCCTAAAGAATTGTCGGCCAAACCGCAAGCTACGTGTTTTAAAGCAAATATTAATGAATTTTTTCCTGCTAATATTACAAGTCACAAGCCAATTTATGGTTGTATTTTTTCCGATCGAATAACTATGAACACTTCTTTACTAAGAGCAGGATTATATATACATACAAAAATAGGTATGGCTAGTGATGAGAAATTATTTAGTTCTAATTTGATGAATGCTGTTGGTGGACATGATTTTAATGGCGAAGAATTATTTAAATATAGTAAGGAGGCAGTTATATCAAATAAAACTCTTCCTAAGTATAAACGATTAAAGAACATAGAAACAGAATTCGATAAAACCATAATAAAACCTATATTACTTCAAAACAAAGAAAATTTTATTTTTTTCTCGATCATAAATACTAAAAAATATAAAGAAAATTTAACTCATGAGCTACTGCATGCTCAGTACTATAATGTACCGCAGATCAGACAAGTGCTTTTACAGGTTTGGAATCAAGTACCATATAATGATCAACAAATAATTGTAAAATCACTGCAAGATGGTGGATATGATATGAGTCAACAAGAATTATTATTACGTGAATTTTATTCATATTTTTTACAATATAATTCGAAGAATTATTTATCTTCAATTAAAGTGCTTACTCCAATGTCAAGGTTATCTAATAAATATTCACCTAAAATGCAATCTGCTTTGCATGCTGCTAATATACAAATAGTTACCTTAACTAAAAATGATACAAAATAATGTACAATTAATAGAACCGTTATACCTGGTGCTCATCAAGAATTATTCGACGAACAAAATATAAAAGAATTATCTATTAAACTTCAATATGTCTTAGATCATCCTTGTATTAGCAAAAAGAGCGTAGCTTCCGAAATTTTACATCAGTTTTTGACAAAGTCTTTAAATGAAGATTATAGTTTTACAGAAAAACAGGTAAACATGGAAGATGTAGAAGAGTCCTTTAAACCAAGAGTGCCAGGAATAAATTAATGAAAACTATTTTTCTAACTTTACAACAGAGCATAGAAGAATCACAAAAATTCGCAAAAAACTAAATTATAACGGACAAATGAAATGTTATAGAAGGGATTATGTATCATGTGTTGTTAAAGATGATATTAAAACAGTAGAATGGTTTGTTAAAGCCGCAGAGCAGAAGTATATTATGGCTCAATATAAATTGGGATTCATGCCGCCACTATAACCAAATCTATCACCTTGTTGCACAAAGATGCGAAGGTCGCCAAATGGGGCTTCACATAAACAGCTTCATAGTACTCTTATTATCTGAACCTGAGCTTTACATTAAACAAACTATTTTTAGAGGTTTTTTAACATGCCTATTATTTCAGAAGAATCTGATGGTGATTCAACAGAATCAATTGATAATCTATGGTTAATAGAATACATGAAGCAAAAAGGATACACAGAGATCTCTAAAGGTATTTGCTTTGGCTTTGCGTGTATGGCTATGCCAAGCATGCTAATTGGTAAACTAGGTGTTTTTATGGATAGATTAAAATTGATTCATGATCTATTCTATGAAACCACAGATCATGAGCTGGAAAATGAGGAAGAAGCAGAAATCATTGCATTTTTAGATGGCATTTACCTTTATCAAAACGCGGAAAATCATACCACTTTATTTGAAAAAAAAGATCTTCTTTCTCAACATAATAATCGTGAACAGGTTTTCGAGATAACTAAACCATTATATTTTCAAGAAAATCAAATACAAATATCCAAAATTTCTGGTTTTACCAGTTGTTGTACGATAAATGAGTTAAACACTTTTTTTGAAATTCTAGAAAAAATTATATCTTCTTGTGATTTAATAGATAAAAAATTTAACGCTCAAATTTCTTTTATATTATTTAGTGATGATCATGCCGTCACTATAGGATATAATAATAAAAATAGCACATGGACAGTTGTTGGTTCAAACTCTTATTTATCAAAAGGAATTGACATACTAAGTCCAGTTTGTTCGAAAAAAGAATTAATAAAATTATTACACAATGAATTTACTAACTATGGCTTTGTACTTAATGATTGCGATTACAATAACATTATATCTTTATTTGTAAAAATATTTATTGCTCATAAAGTAGAACAATCTATTCAGCCTATTATAGATTATTTTCATACAAAATTAGATCAAAATATTGAATGGAAAGATTTACATAGAATAACACCAAATAAAATCAACGAATTCTGCTATATTGGTGTATCTTGGTTATATACTTCATCACTAAATAACGACACTGAAATGGTGCAAAAATTGATAAGCGCTAAGGTAGATGTTGATTTAACATATAATGACTATGAAACCGCTTTGTGGATAGCTTCGAACCATGGGCACACATCAACAGTTAAATTGTTAATTAACGCTAACGCTAATCTTGACGCTACAGATGATGATGAAGGTTCTACTGCTTTATGGACAGCCGCCGAAAATGGTTATACTAAAATTGTAAAGTTATTAATCGATTCTAATGCAAACGTTGACATTATACATCATAATGGTGCAACAGCTTTATATATAGCTTCACAAAACGGCCATGCTGAGACAGTTAAGTTGTTACTTGAAGTTAATGCAAATGTAAATATTCCTCTTCCAAGTGGTGCCACTCCATTATCTATAGCCAAACAAAAAGGTCATACTGCAATAGTTGATTTATTAAACAAAGCTAACCTTTTAGCAAGGCAAGAAAAGATTAAAATTGAAAATGATTCTAGATACATTACTTGGATGGCGGATCGGGCAGCGGACAGTAATAAGGGTTGCTTTCCGCAGCCAGATAGTTCAAATGAAAAAGGAGTGACGATTGTCGCTGCAAAAAATACTATTTCATAGTACAAATCTAACTTCACTCCAACACTACCCTACTAAACGGTATTGGAGTAAAGCATGTAATGCACATGATCTACGAAGCTTTCAATCAAGCCTAGGACGCTTGCTATGCTTTATGGTTATTTCGGTATCTTCTGTTTTATCTGTTTTATAAGATTGTTGTTTTCGTTTTTCTGCAAATTGTGGCATCCAATATTCTGGGTATCCAATTTTAGCTTTGAGTGGCTTAGATAAAGCTTCACAAGTTAAATCATCAGAACAAGGTTTGTCAATTCCAAGTTCTTTAAATAATGTACTTCTCTCTATCACAGTTAAATTAGGTATTACTAATAATTGTTTATTCATAAACTCGACAGAATGAAATTGCTCTTTATTATTACGTAAAACTTGCACTGCATCACGCATATTATTAATTTTTTTATTATTAATAAGTTTAATTCTTTGATCTTCAAGATCTGGAACTTCTTCAATAAAAGATGAATTTAACACCTCTTTTACAATAACTATTTGTTGCCATAGTTTATTTTTAGGTTTGGATTCATCAACCACATCAATATTATCCATTTCTACATAATTACCAGTTACTGGCATTAAAACAACCCCACTTTCAACAATATAGCTGGGTTTGTTTTCACGTTCTTCAGGAGGAACTATACAAGTTGTACCGGATTTATTATACAAATTAACTGTTATAGATAATTTAACCCCATTACGTTTTATTTGCAAAACCAAAGGATCACCAATATTTTTCATGCTAATTAAATGCTTATAATTAATTCTGTTTGAAAATTCTGTAGATATAGTTCCATCATCATTAACTTGTATTCCATCTATAGACATTATTACATCATGTTTTTTTAGCAGCTTATTAGCGGAAGATAATTTGTGTACTTTATTGATAACAACTCCAGTTTCATCTTTACTGAGCTTTAAATATTTTTTGGTAATTTCATTTTTAATTTCTTGAATCTCTATTGCCAGTCCTGGAAACAATGATTTATTTAAAAAATGTTTAAGAACAGGTGGTGGTATTATATACCCTAAACCTTCCCCGCAATCAGATCCTTGAAACGCAACTCCGATAACTTTTTTATTACTTAAAACTGGACCACCACTGTTACCAGGATTAATTGCAGCTGATACTTGCCCTTGTAACAACTCTACTTCGGATCCACCACTAACACTTTCTACGTAAGAACTAACTTCAATCCTAGATACTTGTCCCTCAGTAACACATAGTTCATTACCGCCCATGGGGAATCCACAAACATTTAATTTTTCCCCTACTTTAAACATTCTATCTAACAAAGATAAAGGTTTAGCTTTACTCCAAAATTTTTCTTTATCTTTAGTTATGTCTAGCAATGCTAAATCACAATCCGGCTCAATTAAAATAACTTTAGCTGAATATTTTTGTGCTTCTTCTGTAAACCGTACTTGTAAAGTTCTAGATTTACCAGCAACATGCGCGTTTGTTACTATAAAGTTTTGATTGTTATAATTAAGAATAAAAGAAGATCCTCTATGTGATGATTGTGATGGTGCAGCCCATGGTTGAGTATAATCATATTCTATGGTTGTAGCATAAACTTGCAATACAGAATTTTGGTACTCTGCAGGTAGTTGTTCTAATACACCTTTTGTTTTAAATTTTTTTGATTTAAATGTTTTATTTTTTTGCAAATCTCTTGTTGCTTGATTACCACGAATAGCTGCTATTAAATCTTTTTGATTTTGGTATTCTTCATCTATATTGAGATTTTTTGGCATAAATATCCTCCTTGATATTGAAGTTTAGGAATTTAACTCGATTAAAGTTTCATTTGTGTAATCTATAGAAATAAAACATATATAACTTAATAAAGTATTGTGCAAGAAATATCCCTAGCTTGCAACTCCATTAACTTAACACAACTTCAAGCGAACTTCATGTGTTTTAAACATGTGAATTATTTGTAAAAAATGTCTAACATTTTAACAACATAGAACAAGCTCTTTTTTTGTGGTTAACAGTTTGTTCATTATCACCAACCAATGAAAATTTATTTAATCTTTTGTCAAAAAACAAATTATTAAACAATCCAACAAACAGATCAGTGCAACAAGCTTGTTCACTATACAAAGACTGGAATCTAATAGCGTCTTCATGGTTCATTAATACCAAATAGCGTTGTTTAGTTGGGTCATATCCAATCTGAATTGTTATAGCTTTACCAACTGGTTGCAAATGTCTGGCTAATATTTCTGTTTTGCTACCAGATGTTTTATTTTTAACAATCAAATTTAAATTAAATTGATCAGCTACTGCTCTACACTCTAAATTATCTATAAAAACATTACCCAATCTAACACCAAGACAACACAAATTTCTTTCGGCCATGCTATCCCTATGTAATATACTTTTTCTGCGCCATACTAACGAATTATAATAATGCCAGTTAAGTTTTATACGATTAGCAACTTTATTTCGTAATTCTTTGGCAGTACAAGTTGTAGAACAAACATTTTTTATTGTTAATTCATAAGCTAATACATCGTAAAAACCATTACCAAATCCATCTAAATCTTGCCATACTAAATTATCTTCCATAATATATTTTATCAAAATCAGGCCACACTTAAACCCCCTTTATCGTATAGGTATTCATATAATATTTTTTCTATAAAATGTGTTTTATAAGAACAATAAAACAAAAAAATATGTACAAAACATTGTGGTTGGATTAGAGCTACAATTTTTTAGAAACAGATAAGAAACAGAAAAAATTGTAGTAGTGGCTAGAACAATCTTTGAGTCTAGCCACTTTTTTTAATTTGTGAGGTTAAATTTTATGCTAGCAGAACATTTTATTTATATTTCAGACAAACAACTTAATGATTTGCAAAAACTTGATTTAAGTGACAACGATTTTGCTACTATAGATTTACCTTATTACAATATTTTATGTAATAATTTATCACAATGTCATAATTTAAAAATGCTTAATCTAGGTGATCATAATATTGCTTTTTTAAGTATACAAAAATTTCGCACGCTAAGAAAAGCTTTATCAAAACTTACTAAACTAAAAATTTCGTGACTATTCAGCCCTATTTTAACCACCAACAGTTAAGATCGCATCAAAATAATTACTAGAAAAACTAACATCTTCTGGGAATTTACCAGCTACTAAAGTTAGGTGTTCAAGTGCTTTTAGTGATAATAATAATTTATTAATTAAGGCGAATTAGCTATTAATTAATCTGGGTGCTGGTATGTATCCAACAATAGGAACCGTATTAGATGAGCTAGATGCTTCCTGATCGTTAATTAACAAATGATTATCTGCATGTATTGAGGAAGAAAGTGTAAACAATGGTAAGCATGCTGAATTAACAGCAGAAATATTCTCTGTGCCACTTTTTGTTTCTATACAATGATATTCTTCTATTTCTGGATCTGGGTTATGATGAGTGTCAGGATAGACAGCGTTTTTGTTGGTTCTTGAAAGTATAGATGCATTACTTGATGATCTACTGCTAGGTAATGAATGTGGCTCAGAATGATCTCTTTCTTGCGGATCTTGCATCGGTGACATAGTAAAATTAACTTTTTTTAATATAACTCTAAACCAACGTACAGTATGATTAGCAATACATTGCATACCAGTAGCTTCATGTAATGGTAAAAGTTTAGTTTTTTCATTCATAACATCAATTAATTTACTAGCAATATGGATTCTAAGATCGCCAATATCTTGAAAATCATCATTCATTTTTTTAGCCAGTTCTAGATCCTTTACATTTAAAATATTTGTTATTATTAATAAACATTCATTACGTAATGGAAGAATACTATTGTGTTGTCTTTTGTTGTCGATAACACTTGTTGTTGTGCTATATAATGCAAAAATTATTTGCATGTTAAATGGATTTTCATGTTCTTTCTTAATAAGTAATTGTATAGTTTTACCTTTTGGAGTGTTTTGAATTTCATAAATCAATAAATTCACCAACACCTCATTTAGCAGAGTAAAATCTCCACCATACATCATATTAGCATTTATAAAATCAGTATGATAATGAAGTTGGATCTGTTTTTTTTCAGCAAAATGTTCTACTGCCTTAAACACTACATCAACAAGCATTTTCATGTTAAAAGTAGTTCTGATAAACACTGTTGTTGCAGTTTTTATAGAGTGCAATCTTAGCATGCTGTTTGTAATATTTTGAACAAGAACACTACATATCTCAATCGTTTCGGTTGCATGTTGTTGTTCTAAAGTAAGATTTGGTATAGATTTTAATGTGTTATTAGAATAGGTAATACCATGTAGAAATTTATTAATTTCTGCGGCTGCATTAGCATATATTTCTATATTTTTCAAATGGAGTTTTTGTCTGGGAGACATTATTCTTGCTTGCTTAGCAATATCGGTCATTTCTTGATGATAATTAAAGTTATATTCAAGTTTTTTAATTATATAATGCAATGCTTGATAAGCTGCATAGCCAATCACGGTTAAAGATATGGAAATAGAAATATTAAGTATAATATTTCTATAACTAAAAATTATATTGTTGACGTTACCTTCTAGATAGCATGTTAAATACATAATAGAATTTACACATCCAGCGAATACTCCACTATAAAAAGCTATTTTTAAATATGGTATAAGATTTTTAAAACGTTTTTTTGCTGATTTGGAAATTTTAGCACTAGCAGTGATGGTGTTATTAGGTTGCATATTCCATAGTCTCGATGGTTTGTTGAAATTAGAAAAGTAATTTTGTTTACTGTCTTTAGCATAGTATTTATTGATGTTTTTGCATTAATTCATTAGAATTTTTGATAAGCCTATAAGTAAGCTGTCAATCATATTTGCTTGTTCGTATGGATAACTAAAACTTGTTTTTTGTCCTCTGAGGTAGTATAAAAAAGCTTCAATTATTATAAAAATAAAAAAATTGAGATCAATAAAATGTACAAGCAAAATCAAAAAGACAAAGACAAAGTACAAAATCCAGAAACAACTGCCGAACAAACTACAACCGCAACGTACCAAGACGAGATGCGTGTTTATAAGTTTTCTTTTTCTAAAGCAACTGAAACATTAGTCGATAACGATATAATTATTTTTACTGATAGCCTTAATGCACGAACACACAGCACTTTAACACCATCTGGATTGGAAAAAAGCTTCCCAGTCATGATCGACAATTTTAAAAAAATGATTATAAATTTAAATATGAATCAAAAATGGGAAATAGTTCCTGGAGGTCAGCTTGTTCTAGAAAAAGAAGGCTACACGACAGCAAAAAGAAAATTTAAAGATATGTTGTCACCTCTAATAGTAATGAATAAATATAACAATATTATTTTTGAATTTAACAGACATAAGCCATTTACTGATGATATGCGTTTAATATATAGATTCATGATTAATGCATTTAGAGATCAAAGTCTAGCAGATACGACAAACAAACAAACAACAATTAATACGATAGAATGTGTCTTATCGCTCTTTTTAGGTCATGCTATAACTTGTAACAACCAAGATGCTATAAATATTTTGATCACCGAATACGATGTTTTTTTAATCAAAATCCTCTCAATAGAAGGTAAATCAATATGTATGCCTATTTTGCGAACAATCGATCTTGACGATCAAGAAGCTTGCAGCATTTCTTTAATAGATCAAGGTGAAGATGAATTTATAAGATTATTAGAATATATAAATTTTTCTCACCAGGCAGCAACTGTTCCTAACATACAACACATATTCATAAGTGCATACATGGCTGAATTTTCCAGAGCTATTAACAAACTTATTCAAAACAAACCATTTATGGAAAAATTTGTTTTGATTGACCCAATTGTAATGAAATTTGCAATTGCTCAAGCATTGTCTATATCATCACAAATAGAGATCCGAACTAAACTACACAAAAGTATATCTAGTGACGTTTCTGCAAAAGCTGAGATCGAACGAAAAACAATGAATTTATTAAAATTTACAAAGCTATGCAAAGAAACATTAGCCAACTCTGCAGAAAACCCAGTCACGCTAGGATTGCAAACAGCATTAGAACATATTCAATTTTTAGTACCAAGAGGTGAAAAATATAAACAAATCATTTCCGAACAAAATCAAAAAATTCAAGAAAACACGACAACATTAACTAAACAAACTATACAAGAAGAAGTAAATGAGAAAAGAATTGCAGAATCACTAAGTAAAGAATTAATATTAGAAGAAACTAATAAAACCTTAAAAAAACAACTAGAAGAGCTAATTAAAAAACAGATGGAATTAAGAATTAGCAAAAACGATCAATTAGCATCACGATATGAGAAGATAGAACAATTAAAAAAAGCAAAACAAGAATTAGAGGAAAAATTAGAAATATCTGACAAAAAGCAGCCGTAAGTGCTGCTAATTTGCATAAACTTGAATTAACTAAAGTACAACAAGCGTCAGCAGAAGCTAATCAAGCTTTACACGACGATGAGGCATCATCATCGTCACCATGGTTCGCTAACCCAACAGATCTCACTCAAAGCAGACGAACAATTTGGCAATTACAAGAAAGCAATAGAGATTTAACTCATAAAACCGAGGAACTAAAAGCATTCATTGAACATAAAATTCAAGGTGGTAAATTAAGAGCACAACAAAGAGATCAGTACATGCAAGAACAGGAGGCTCATATAAAAGAGCAAAATGAAAAGTGGCAACAGCTAAATATGGAGTCTGCTGAATTAGGAAGAGCAATCGCAATATTACTAGAATTACACAGTAGAACAACACTTCCAAATACCACTGAAGCACGAAGAAAAGAAGTACAAAGATTTGAAGAATATTTAAATAATTTTAAAGATCTTCACAACATTAACATTGATACAACTGAAAACTTAGACGGTTTTTTTAAATTTTTAAATACAGAATTTGCAAGGCTTAGAGCGTTAGAGAATGCAGTTAAAATAAGACCAAGGTCGTTTTCTAGTTAAAGCATTCACCTGATATCCACATTCAATAAAACATACAATGAAATCTTTAAATTGGAGATTAATAAATGCCAAAACAAAAGCAAAAAGGCAAAATCAAAGACAAAATACAAGATCCAAAAACAGTAGTCGAACAAGCCACACCTTCAACTAAAACATACTCAGACGAGATGCTTGTTTATAAGTTTGATTTTTCTAATGGAAGCAGCAATGATGTGCCTCTCTTTACCTGCAGCCTTGATGAACGAAGATCTAGCACTTTAACAGCATCTGAATTGGAAAAAAGTTTTCCAATAATGATCGCTAATTTTAAAACAATGATTACAAATTTAAATATGAATCAAAAATGGGAAATAGTTCGTGGGCGTCAGCCTATTCTAGAAGAAGAAGGCTACAAGGCGATAAAACTAAAATTTAAAATTATGTTGTCACCTCTAATTGTAAAGAGTAACTATAACAATATTATTTTTGAATTTAATAGGCATAAGCCATTTACCAACGACATGCGTTTAACATATAAATTCATTATTAATGCATTTGTAGATCAAACCCTAAAAGATATTACAACCAAACAAGCAGCAATTGATACAACCAAATATGTTTTATCGTTATTTTTAGGTCATGCTATAACTTGTAACAACCCAGATGCTATAAATATTTTGATCACAGAATATCATGTTTCTTTAATCAAAACCTTTTCAATGGAAGGTAAATCAATATGTATGCCTATTTTGCGAACAATCGATCTTGATGAGCAAGAGGCTTGCAGTATTTCCTTGATAGAACATGGAGAAGATGAATTTATAAGTTTATTAGAACATATAGATTTTTCTCAACCAGAGATAACAAGCGCTCAGATACAAAAAATATTCGTAGAAGTATATACAGCTGAATTTCGCAGAGCATTTGACAAGCTTATTAAAAACAAATCATTCATGAAAAAATTTGTTTTGGCGGATGATACAGTAATGATGCTCGCGATTGCTAATGTATTGTCGATACCATCACTAATGGACATGAGTTCTAAATTACAACAGACTATGTCTATCAGTTCATTTCCTTCTTTATTACAGTTCATAAAAATGTGGAAAGGAATGTTGAATGACGATCCTGAAACAACAGACATGCTAGCATGTCAAACATCATTAGAATATATTCAATTTTTAGTAAACAGACATAAAAAATATAAACAAATAATCTTCGAACGAAATCAAAAAATTCAAGAAATTACTACAGAATTAACTAAACAAACAATACAAACAAAATTAAGTGAGGAAAAAATTACAGGATCACTAAGTAAAGAATTAATATTACAAGAAGCTAATGAAAACTTGGAAAAACAATTAGAAGAACTAACAAAAGAACAGCATGAATTAACAATTAGCAAAAACAATCAACTAGCATCACGAGATGAGGAAACAGATCAATTAAAAAAAGAAAATCAAGAACTAGAGGCAAGATTAGAAATATCTAGCAGAAATCAAAAAACGGCTGAAAGTGCTGCTAATTTGCATAAATTTGAATTAAGTAAAGCACAACAAATATTAGCGGATGCTCATGCATCTTCACCGAGGTTAGCCAACCCCATAGCTCTTACTCAAAGCGAACGAACAATTTGGCAATTAAAAGAATACAATAGAAGTTTGACTTATAAAAATGCGGAATTAAAAGCAATCTCTGAACGTAAAATTCAAATTGGTAAACTAAGAGCACAACAAATAGATGTGCACATAAAAGAACGGGATGCTCATATAAAAGAGCAACATGAAAAATGGCAACAGCTACATATGTCATCTTCTGAATTGAGAAGAATAATTATAACATTACAAGAATTAAACAGTAGAACAACGCTTCCAAATACTGCAGAGGCACAAAAAGAAGAAATTAAAAAATTTGAAGAATATTTAAATTATTTTAAAAACCTTAACGGAATCGACATTGATGTAACTGAAAATTTAGACAATTTTTTTGACTTTTTACATAAAGAATTTACAAGACTTCTAGCGTTAGAAAATGCAGTTAAAACAAGACCAAGGTCATTTTCTGGTTAAAGCATCCATTAAACTTTGTCACTTAGTTATATGGTGTACTATAATTTCACAGTACATGATAACAAAATAATAATAAAGTTGATCAAGGAGGATTGATGCCTATCCAAACATATGCTGTACTAGCTAGAGAAACATATCATTTAGACGAACAAAACCTTAAACACGAATTACCTCCCAGTTGGTCTATTGCAAAGATAGATATAACTAATGATGTATGGGGTAATTCTTATGCAGTTTTTATGAATAATGAATCAAAAGAAATAGTTCTAGCTGTTAGAGGTACGGCCAATGTAGTTAATATTATTACCGACATTGGACTAGCATTATCAAGACTTGGAGACGATAAATTTATACCACCAGGACAAGAAGAACTAGATGCTGTGGCACATAAAATTTTAACTTCCGATAAGGTTTGCAACCAAAATTATAACTTCAAAATTATCGGTTATTCTCTTGGTGCGATTATGGCAGAATTATCTGCAGTTAAATTAGGCATAGAATGTATAACTTTTGAAAGCCCAGGTTCTTTAGATATTATGAAACAATACCCTGCTGAAAAATATCCTGAAAAAAATTATCATTTAATAACAACTTATTTAGGTGCTCCTAATGCTATCAATACTTTAAACGCCCATGCAGGATCTATATTTAGAATGTATTTGCCTCATCATAAAGCTTTCAATGTTCAGTATACTATGGGTTGTTTATCGAATACACTTATAGGCAACTATGTTTATAAAGTTTCCTCTAATGTTATCGCATACATTCCTTTTTTGAATAATCGAGTTAGTAATGCAGTAGCTAAACAGCTTGATCCAAGAGGGTTATTTTCTGCTATAGGATTAAAATTAGGTTTTACTCCTTTAATTTGGTATGAAGATATAGCTTGGTTGGTAGAGCAACACAGTATAGTAAATATAGAGCGTTATTTATTAAATTCTGGAGAAGTTTCTAAAATGGATTCTTGGCCAACAACAGTGTTAATTACCGTCCCAGAAGCAATAAAAGAAACTAAAATACTAGGGTTTAGTAGTTATTTTTCACCATTACAATCATTACAAAAAAACAAACCTGGAATTAGAGATATTTTTGATAAAGATGAAACAAAAGAAGCTCAAATTAATCGTATACCTGGGTATGTAGAAAATAAATTTAGTACAGCTTCTTCTCGGCCGAGTTAATGGGTGGATTTAAATCCACTCGGCAGTTAACGTGCTGTCACCATAAGCTTATAATTGTGCATAATCCAAATAATTCATAAATTGGATTTGTTTAGAGTATGGTTGTGGTTTGCCGGTATATAATAAAAAACCTTGATCTTCAGGTGATATTAATGTTTCTATAGACTTTAGCCAGTGAATATTAAACGTAGAGCTATGCTGAATTTCGATCCATTCTCTAGTTGATTTGCGATCAATTATTAAATCTACTTCTATTCCTTGGTGAACACGAAAGTAATACAACTCTGCATTTGATTTAGTATGTAATTCTTTTTTATAAATATCTGCAATAACATAATTTTCGAATAAACTGCCAGCCATTGGTCCATAAAAAATTGCTTATGTGTATCTATTCCGACTAAATATGCTACTAATCCAGTATCATAAAAATAGATTTTAGGATTTTTAGAAATGCGTTTACCAAAATTTTGATAATAAGGTGGTAATAAAAAAATAATGTATGATGCTTCTAAAATACTAATCCATCGTTTGATGGTTTTAACGTCAACTCCGAGATCATTAGCATAAGTAGACATATTTAAAATATGAGAAGTATGAACTGCCAGTAATCGTAATAATTTTTGGAATTCACGTTTATCTCCTACGTGGGCTAATGCGCTAACATCTTTTTTGAGATAAGTATCTATATATGAAGAATACCAATCTTGCCATAATGCAAATTGTTTATTAACTAATTCTGGATAACAACCTTTATAAATACTTTCTTCGTGTAAGCTGAGTGGTATTTCTGTTAATTGATATGGTAATAATGATAATAACCCTATTCTACCAGCTAAGGATTCAGAAATTCCTTGGATAAATTGTAATTGACTTGAGCCAGTTAATACAAATTTACCAGTAGTTGCTCTATCTTGATCAACTGCAATTTTTATATAGTTAAATAATTTGGGTACTCTTTGAATTTCATCAAAAATAACTTTATGATCATATATACTCATAAAACAGTGTTTAGTAGTGGGATATGGTCGACTAGCGATAGCACGCCTAGAAGATTTTAAAACAAGCTAATGTCCCCCCCCCCCTAATCCACCCGCTTTTGGTGCTGGAGATGGTGCATGTTGTTTAAGGTCGTTAAGCTTAGCTAAAATTTGATTAGAATCGAGATTTTTATCGTTGTAAATGTCTATTAATCCTTGAGTAACCTTATTAGGATCGGATGTAGTTTTTGAGGTAAATGCAGCAACCGCAGCTTCCGTACCGTCTTTTTGATTAAAATTAGGTTTCAGTCCTAAGGCTTTACCGTATAAATAAAGTTTTAGCGCGATTTCTTCTTTACCATCACAATTATCAATAGTAAATGTTTTGGTAGGAGAAGATTTTCTAGCATATAAAACCATTTGAGCTAACGCTATATCTTCTTTGTCGTCGACACTTGTTTCTAAAGTAATATTAACTCGTGATTTTTTAGGATCGTGAGACACACTCACTAAAGGGTCTTCTTTCTTACCTGCAGCATCTGTTTCAAGCAGAGTAAACGTATTGTCTTCCTGTTTCGTAGCTAATACTGTATTTTTATAATCATCAGTGTGATTTACTGCATCCCAAAAACGATCTCCATTATTTTCTACCGATAGAGGGTTTTTAATAACTTTGTTCATTTTTTTAGTAATATATTCTAAATTAGCTGGATCTATAGTAGTATGAGCAGCTTTTAGTTCTGCTAATTTTGCAGTTAATGCGATATCTAATTGAGCTTGAGAGGTAGATTGATCTTTCAATTCTTTTAATTCTTCTCTTATCTCCCGCAATTGTTCCGCTATACTTTTATCTTTTTTAACAAGATCAATAAACCCTTGTATTCTATGTGTTTTTTTATCCTCTTTGCCACAAAATGCATCAAAACTTTCTTTAGTAAATTTACTTTTCGCATCGATTTTTGGTGGTTCTTTAGTCACGCCTTTCGTAATCATGTTTAAGGCAAATGTTAATGCTGATACAGGTTTTGCTCTTTCATTGGCAGTAGACGCAATTTTGGCTTTTTTAATTGCGATATCTGCTTTTTTGTGGAAATCATGTAAAGCAGTATTATCTATTGGTGGAACAGCGATCTGATGAGCTTGAAGTAGAGCTGCATGTTTACTGTCTATAGTTGTCTTGAGAGCAGTTATACCTGTAACATCTGCTTTATTAGCTTTAATCAAAGCTGGGAGATCTGTGTTGTGTGCTTTAAGAACTTCGGCGTTGAATGCTGCACCGGCAGTTTTGGCAAGTGGTATTGCGGTTACAGCAGCGGCTGCATTTGTGGTAAAAGTTGCGTAAGCTTGATTATTTATTTTAGATTGATCGGTAAGAGGTATAGTTGTTTTTTGTGCGGCTAATTGGTTTATAAGAGCAGTAATCGATCCATCGTCTAGTTTAGAAATTAAAGTTGGTAGTTGCTTAGTTGCTGAAGCAACTGCTTGGTCGAATTTTGCTACTGGATCGGCTGCCTTAGCCTTAGTTATTGCCGCATCTGTATCTCGATAAAATGCTTGTAATTTACTACCGTCTATTGCAGCTCCTGGATGAGCTTGATCTAATGCTACTTTCTTCGCTTCTATACCTTCTTTAATAGTAGTTATATCTTTAGCAGTTGCTGTAGCAGGCAATCCTTTAAATTGTTGATCTGCTGCAATAACTGCTTGATCAAATGCTTGGATCGCTACAGTAAGAGTTTGTGTTTTTAATGCTGCTGCCGCATCTGTATCTCGAT
>CAIJNR010000039.1 GCA_903822055.1 uncultured Francisellaceae bacterium
AAACATATCAGATTTTTAACAGTTAGCATACCTGCAAAACTAATTTTTTTATATTGTGAATTTAATTTTTTTAATTCTTTAACGATTTTTTATTGATTTGTAGATCTGCTTCTTCATCAGAAAGCCACTTATATTCTTTTTCTAGAACATCAAGTTGTAACTTTACTCGTTCTTTATTAAGTGGTTCTATTTTAGAATCTTCTACAGCAGTATATTCAATTCCTAAAAACTCTATACTAGCTTCTCGCGCAAATTTTTCGACTGATTCAAGATATTCTCTCTTATCGTCAACAAATAAAATTTTTTCTAGTTGTAAATCGGTATAATTTACAAAAGCTTTTAATGCTTCACCTTTATGGAAACCTTCTCCAGTAAAAACAATTCCTTGCTTAAAAGCAGGAAATATTCTTGAACAATTAGATGGTAAATAATCAAATAATTTATTTTCGATGTTATTCCAAGATTTATCAAAATAATACCCAAGATGTTTTAAATCCTTAATCCGCCAATCCTCCATAGAGCTTATCTTACCCCATTGCCCAGTCCGACACTGAGTTAATGCAAGTGCTTTAACCCCATTTTTTTGAATATCATTGATAAGCTGAATAAATCTTTTATCAACCGGTTCAAATGCACGTTGCATCAACATTAAAGTATACAATTCTAAGATTTGCACTGTATTCAATCGAGTTTCTGCTTTTTTGCAAAAATCTCTAAATTTCTCAATATAATGCCTACTAAGTAATTGATCTCTTGGTTGCAACAGAACATGATCAACATCAAATATAACCAAGGTATTTACGTTTATCATCTTAACTTTATTTTCTATAATACTAAAATCATTAGTTTTTATAATTTCTGCATAACGCGTATTTTTTGACATCATCTTTTTAACCCCCATGGATGATCTTATAAACATTTTATGATAACTTAATTATTAAACAAGGTAAAACAAGGTATCCCACACATGCTTGACCCAGTTACTCTAAGCCGTGAATTAATAAAATACCCTAGTATAACGCCAGATAATGTTGGCACTATTGATTTTTTAGCTAATACTCTTAGTTCGCTAGGATTTAAGTGTCAAAAATTTATTTTTGACGATCCAATCTACAATGCTCCAGTTCACAATCTTTATGCACGCTTAGGCACCACTGGAAAAAATTTTTGTTTTGCAGGACACACGGATGTTGTGCCTATCGGTGATTTAACCGCATGGTCTGTAGATCCATTCGAAGGAAAAATTATAGACGATACTCTTTATGGACGCGGTACCAGTGACATGAAATGCGCGATCGCCTGCTTTATCTCTGCAGTAGATGGTTTTATTAACAATATTAACAAAAATCAAAAAAAATTTAACAACTCTATTAGTTTGCTTATCACTGGTGATGAAGAAGGGCACGCACTAAATGGCACTCCAAAAGTTTTAAAAATCCTTAGGGAACAAAAAGAAAACATAGATTTCTGCTTAGTTGGGGAACCAACGAATCGTGCTGTTTTTGGAGAAATGATTAAAATAGGACGAAGAGGGAGTTTAAATTGCACTTTAGAAGTTTATGGCAAACAAGGCCACGTAGCTGCCCCTGAATGTGCCCACAACCCTATTAAAGATCTAGTAAAAACATTTATGATCCTTGCAGAACAACCTTTAGATCTTGGAAACGAACATTTTCAACCGTCTAATTTAGAATTTACATCTATAGATGTTGGTAATAATACTTGTAATGTTATACCAAACAAAGCTTCCGCTAAATTTAATGTTCGCTTTAATAATAATTATACTTCTGAACAATTAATTAAAATCATAAAAGAACGTCTAGATTCTATTAATATTAATTACAATTTAACGCCTAACGTAGGTGGAGAACCTTTTATTAATCATCCAACACAGTTTTGTGAAACAGTAATAAAATGTGTTCAAGAAACAATTAATGTTACTCCTAAATTAGGCACAGGTGGTGGCACCTCTGATGCTAGATTTATTAAAGATGTTTGTCCTGTTTTAGAATTTGGTTTAATTGGTAAAACAGCACATCAAATCGATGAGCATGTTTTAGTAAAAGATTTATATAATTTAAAAAATATATATGAAAAAATTATAGAATCTTGCTGCTTAGATTTTCCTTAGAACGGCCTTAATCTAAGATTTAATTGTGCATATTATCAACAATTATTGTGTCCCACCAACCTCTTTTAAGTTTAATTGATAATTGTAAAGCTTATGAGTTACTATTGCCTTCTCCTTTTTTTCACAATGTAAAAGACCATACCAAAATCCTATGACAAGCGGAATAAAAATAATTGTTACCGAATAATGTCCAAATATTTCTGTTAAATAAACAAGTCCAAAAGAAGTAATAATATGCATCAGCCCCCTCGACAATGCAAAAATTAAGCTAATAGAAGTAAAGCGTTTAAATATCGGAAAATGTTTAAAGAAAATTGGAGTTGCTGGAACACCATTAAGCCAAAACATGCAGCAACTTATCTGTACAAGCAATACTTGAAATGGTGAATTTGCTCGTAATAACAAATAAGGAGCAAATAAAATTACAATAGAAAATAAGAAAGCTTTTACTTTAACAATTTTTAATGGGTGTATTTTGCAACACAAATATGTTAAGAATACTACACATAAAAACTCTACTAGAGCAACAATTAAATTCTGACGTACTATTTGTTGCGGAGTATATTGAAATGAATTTTTTAATATTTCTCCACAATACACATAAATAAAATAAAAACATGCTGGACTTGCACAATATGTTAAAAAATAAGCTATAGCAGTTTTTTTATCAACCTTTTCACTAACAATAACACTCTCTTGTAATTTTTTTTCATCTATATTTAAATTGGAAAACGTTCTTTTTATTTGGTGCTTGGCATTGGCAAATTCAGGAGTTTCTCTAAGGGCGGTTCTAGCAACAAACCCTACTACTGCTATAGTAGCTCCAAACCAAAAAACAACCCTCCATTCTAATCCGAAAGCAAACACAGCATTTACAACAGCTAATGCCACTAAGGCACCTAAACAATCTGAGCATGCTATCAAGCATACGATAGGATAATTAAGTGGCGGTTTAACTAATTCTGTTAAATAAATTTGCGCCCCTATCATTTCCCCCATAGAAGAAATTCCTTGAAAAATACGACAAATTGTTATTCCCCAAGACGCTATGATTCCTGCTTGAGCATAAGTTGGTAAATTAGCCATCGCTACACAAGAAAATGCCATCAGCATGGTTGTTATTATTACAGTTGCTTTGCGTCCTACTGTATCGCCTATATAACCAAAAATTAATGCACCCAATGGTCGAAAAACAAATGGAGTACAAAATGCTGCTGCGGAAATTAGTCTAGCTGTATGCGGATCGGTTTTGGGAAAGAATAATTCGTTAAGTACCACAGCCATGTGTACGTAAATCATTAAGTCAAAATACTCGAGAAACGTTCCAATTTGTAATATAGCCGTTGCTTCTCTTTGTTCGTAGCTTAATGAAGAAAATATTCCCATAATAATCACTCCTAACAATTAGATTTCAAATTACTGATCTCAAATTAGAAATTTATTATAGTTT
>CAIJNR010000040.1 GCA_903822055.1 uncultured Francisellaceae bacterium
AGCCTCACCCCTTCAAGTTCAATTATAATTCACGCTTACCAGGTCCCTCTCCAACAAAAATTGTTGGAGAGGGCGTTCACCTTGATATATATTCTATGTTTTTTGCTATATTTTCCAGTACATTATATAAATCATTTAAAACTTCCCAATTCCAAAATCTTAATACCTTGAAATTTAGAACAGATAAAATATAAGTCCTTATATCATCATACTCCTGTTGTTCCAAATGAAAATTACCATCTAACTCAATTATTAATTTATGTTCTAGACATACAAAATCTGCAATATAATTGCCTATCCAATATTGTCTGCGAAATTTTATATTCATAAATTTTCTATTTCTAATAGCTTGCCATAAAATATTCTCAGCTTTAGTAGCTTTCTTTCTTAAAATTTTTGCACATTGTAATAATTTAGCTTGTTTCATAATATAAAAAGTACTGAAAACCAAATTATCTGTATATAGCATTTTTACTGATATTACCATGCTAATGTGAGCATATGGTGCCCACCCTCTCCAACAATTTTTGTTGGAGAGGGACCTGGTAAGCGTGAATTATAATTGAACTTGAAGGGGTGAGGCTGTTTGGTTATTTGCTCACTTGTTCACTGAATAGCTCTGTAGTCAGTCTTAGATGATTTATTTGATAACTTGGATATTTAAAACTTTATTAAAAACAAAGCTCTTGATTTATCCGCACTTTATCAGCATAATATAATGGTCTATCAATGCTGATAAAGAGCTGATATTATGCGGATAAAATTTAAACCAAGCTACATAATTACCTCCAAAATCATGAATTGCCTTATGCGTATCGAGGCAGCAAAGGAAAAAGTGTTGCACTTACCTTTGACACCAACGGTTCTTAGTTCATTAAGAGAGACAGCGCGCATATACACGACCCATTACTCGACAATGATTGAAGGTAATCAGCTTGATCAGGATCAAATTGAATTTATTCTGAAGCATGAGGGCCATTTCCCCGGACGTGAGCGTGATGAACATGAAGTAAAAGGTTATTACGCCGCACTAAACCAAGTTGAACAGTGGGCTGCTGCTGGGAAAAAAGTGACAGAAAAAATAATTCAAATTCTGCATGCACTTATTATGGCTGATGGTAAAACTAAAGTGAAGCCAACAAAGTATAGGGATGGACAAAATGTTATTCGAGATGGAAGGACAAGGGCTATTGTTTATCTGCCGCCAGAAGCTAAGGATGTAGCTGGGCTAATGACAGGAGTGGTGGATTGGATTGGCAAGAATGCTGATCTGCCTTGCCCTATTATTGCTGGAATTGCTCATTATCAGTTTGCTACTATTCATCCTTATTATGACGGTAATGGAAGAACGGCCAGATTACTCACAACCCTAATCTTACATCTTGGTGGTTATGATTTGAAGGGACTTTATTCTTTGGAAGAATATTACGCACGCAATTTAGGAGACTACTATAAAGCTATTAGTATCGGGGAGTCTCACAATTATTATATGGGTCGTGCTAAATCTGATATTACTCCATGGGTTGAGTATTTTGTTGAAGGTATGGCAGTTTCATTCGAAAATGTTTTCAAGCGTATGGCTGACATTGCTAATCAAGGTTTATCAGATCAGAGTTCTCTCATTAGAAAACTTGATCCTAAACAACGTAAGGCACTTGAGCTGTTTCAAAAATTTGCAACCATTACAAGCCGTCAGGTTGGTGAATTGTTTGGTTTTAAATCACGTACTAGTGCTGCGCTTTGTGCAATTTGGGTGGCAAATGGTTTTTTAGAAATTGTTGATCCATCAAATAAAGGACGAAAGTATAAGCTGTCAAAGAAATATAAAAATTTGATAACAAGTAGTTAGGGATTGTGCAAAGAACTTTTACTTTTTTCACTCGCTAAACTCGCTACGCTCAAACAGACGCTCGTTTAAAAGTAAAAGTTCTTTGCACAGTCCCATAGCCTATCAATCAATTATTTTTACTCCACTCACTCCAATCCACCTTACTATAACCATTTGGATCTAACACATAATTATAGAATTTTTGTATAAAACTATAACGATCCTTAGCTGCTGGTTCTTTCCATTTTTTACGATCTGGCAAAAATTTTACCTTAGATAATTTAACTCCACCTAATTGGTGCTGACGTTCTAAAATACCATCTAGGGCTAGCGAGTGAGCATTTTGAATAATATCGTACATAGACATAAAAGTAGTAGTACGTCCTCTTCCGCCACGGCAATGAACATGGATCCAAGAATTTTTTGGTACATTTTTTACAAATTTCACGAAAAGATCTACCTCGGAAGGTTTTGGGGCAAAATGATCGGTTACTAATATTCTTTGATAATTTGCTCCTAACTCTTCGGTTGCTAATTGTTCAGTAGTAACTTTGTGTATTTCGATTGTTGAATAGCTTTTAGGTATAAAAAAACCACCAGGTAATTTAGTAAGTCCTTTATAAATTTTAACTTTTTTCTTGGCGGATAATTGAGCAATTAACTGTGGTTCTAATTGATGTTTAACTTGATTTCTAAAACCATACCATGAAACTGCGCGTTCATTTAACATGGCATGCGGTTCTTCTCTTAAATCCAAAATAAAAATTTCTTTGGTGCTATGGTTTGCAGTATGTTGTTTGGCTTCTTGGATTATATACTGTAAATCAGCCACATTTGGTTGAGAACTACCAGAAACATTTAATCCAACTGGCTGTAAATTTAATCCATTACGATATCTTTTTGGTTGATTATACTTCTTATTTTTATTGTTTTTTTTGGTGTCGCTGTTTGTAGTAATATTTTCTATATTATGGGTGTTGTCATAAATTAATATTATTTTTTTAATTTCTTGAGGATGTTTTTCGGTATTTGCATAAGTGTTTGGCATATATAAATACCCTAACAAAGCAAAGATACTTAAAAAATTATTTAGTAACTTTGATCTTAGCAAATTTTCGTTTTCCGACTTGATAAATATGTAGTGTATCATCTGGTTTGATTTCCATATTATTTTCTATTATTTCATTATTTATTTTTACAGCTCTTTGCTTAATTAAGCGTAATGCATCAGAAGTACTTTCTACTAGCCCAGAATTTTTTAATAAATTAGCTAAATATATACCATTATTATTATCTACAGTTATAGTAATTTCTTGAATATTTTTTGGTGTTTGGTGCTGACTAAATTGTGCTTCAAATTCTTCGTGAGCGGTATTGCTATCTACAACACTATGAAATCTAGCGACTATTTCTTTAGCTAAAATTATTTTAATATCCCTAGGGTTTTTACCGTCAGCTGCTTCTTGTTGTAATTTATTAATTTCAAATGTGCTTTTAAAGCTTAATAATTCAAAATATCGCCACATTAATTGATCAGATATGGACATTAATTTACCAAACATAGTTTGTGCAGGTTCATCTATACCTATATAATTATTAAGAGACTTAGACATTTTTTGTACCCCATCTAAACCTTCTAACAATGGCATGGTAATAACAATTTGAGATTTTTGACCATAATGTTTTTGTAATTCTCTTCCAACTAATAGATTGAATTTTTGATCTGTGCCGCCAATTTCGACATCAGCATTGGTGAACACAGAATCATATCCTGTAAGTAGAGGGTATAAAAATTCATGAATAGAAATAGGTTGGCCGTTTTGGTAACGATTGTTAAAATCATCACGCTCTAGCATTCTAGCTATAGTATATTTAGAAGATAAACTAATCATTTGTTGAATATCTAACTTTTCTAACCAACTTGAATTGAATAAAACTTCAGTTTTATCTGGATCTAAGATTTTAAATACTTGAGTTTTGTATGTTGCAGCATTTACTAATACTTGTTCTTTAGTTAAGGCAGGTCTGGTAACATTTTTACCAGTTGGATCACCAATCATTGCAGTACAGTCTCCAATAATAAATAATATTTTATGACCAAATAACTGAAATTGTCGTAACTTATTTAGTACAACAGTGTGTCCTAAATGCAAATCAGCGGCAGTTGGATCGCAACCTAGTTTAATTTTAAGTTGAGGGCTTATTTGTTTTGTGATACTGTCCTTTGTATGTTTTGTCGGTGCCAAACGCTGTTTTAGCTCGTCGAGAACTAAAATTTCCGCAGTTTTTTCTTGTAATTGTTTTAATTCGTCAATGGTAGTTGATTCATTAGTTAGAACATTATTTATATTATTTTTCATACTTTTAAAACCACAACCTTTATACCCATAATAATTTAAAAACCTTGAACAACCACATAATAGAAGCTATCCTTTTTGTCTATGAGATTTGATTACCAACCAGCATTAGTTAATGTAAGAATTTTAAAAACTTCTAAGCAAAGAAAATTATTTCTTTTAGCAGCTGCTGGTGTTATTGGTTGTTTAATCATAGTATCAGCCATAGCACATTCTGTTGCTAATTTTAGTAACAAAGCAGCTTATACATATTCTCAGGTAGACGTATCTCATAGTTTAAATATATTACCACCAACTGTCACTCAAGCAAATTTGTCTAATGATAGCCCAAAAAGTAACTTACCAACTACCGTTGTTGATGATAAGTCGGTAGAACAACAAACTATTGCAGCTGTTAATCCAGAACCAGAATGGAGAGCTATTAAAATTCAACCTGGGGATACTTTGACAAGTATATTACAAAATTTATCAATGCCAGCTGTACACCTAAAAGATTTAAATAATTTTATTAAAACTAATGTGGCTTGCAAAGCTATAGCTAATATTCGTTCAGGACAGTCAATTAAAGTTTTATTTGATTCAGACAATAATCTTAAAACAATTAAGGTAACATTAGCAGCTCATAAAACATTACTTATAGATCAGGTTGGACCGCGTAACTATAAAATCCATCATGAAGAAAAACCGATTATTAAAAAATTAAGTTTTGCTCGTAATAAAATTTCTGGTTCTTTTTATGCAGCAGCACAAGCTGCCGGATTAAACGAGACATTAATTATGGAAATGGCAGATATTTTTGGCTGGGATATCGATTTTACTATGGATATTAGACCAAATGATAAGTTTCGTATTTTATATGAAGAAAAATTTGTAGAAAATGAAAAAATTGGTACAGGGCATATATTGGCTGCTGAATTTGTTAATCAAGGGCAAACGTATCAGGCTGTACGTTTTACCGATACCCAGGGTCGAAATGGTTACTATACTCCAGAAGGTTATAGTATGAATAAAACTTTTTTAAGGAACCCAGTTAAATTTGCAAGAATAGGTTCTAAATTTTCTACTGGAAGGCATCATCCGATTTTACATAGAATTCGTGCTCATAAAGGAGTGGATTACATAGCACTATCTGGCACTCCAGTAAAAGCTGCAGGTGATGGCAAAGTAGTTTTTATAGGTAGAAATGGTGGATACGGTAATCTAATTGAGTTACAACATGGTAATAAATATTCTACTAGATATGCACATTTATCTAATTTTGCTCAAGGTATAAAAAAAGATGTTGTGGTTAAACAAGGGCAAGTAATTGGTTACGTTGGTCGTACTGGGCTTGCAACTGGCGATCATCTCCATTACGAATTTAGAGTGGATGGTATACATCGTGATCCATTAACCGTACAATTACCAAAATCTATGCCATTAGCAAATAAATATCGTTCCAAATTTTTATCTTATGCTCAACAAATGATTAGTTTATTAAATGAAAATGATACTGCAAGGTTTGCAAAAAACTAATAATTTTTTTATTGGAATTTTATCTGGTACCAGCATGAATAGTATTGATGCTATTATGATGGATTTTTCTAATAACAATCATAAAATAATTGCGACCGTTAATTATCCATTTAATAAAAAATTAGCTGCCAAATTATTATCAATAATTAATGCAGGCGGATGTAGTTTAAGAGAACTAGGAACTATAGATCATAAATTAGGAATAGAATTTGCCAAAGCTGTTAATAAATTGTTATCTAAAACCGCAATTAATCCAGAACAAATTACAGCCATCGGTTGTCATGGGCAAAATATTTGGCATGAACCAAGGGCTAAAGATCCATTTACTATGCAAATTGGTGATCCAAATATTATTTGTGTATTTAGTAAAATTGTAACCATTGCTGATTTTAGACGAAAAGATATGGCTTATGGTGGTCAAGGTGCACCACTCGTACCTGCTTTTCATGCAGCAGTATTTAGAAGTCCATTAAAAACTAGAGCAATTATTAATATTGGTGGTATAAGTAATATTACTGTGTTACCAAAAAATTTTGATCAAAAAGTTGTTGGTTTTGATTTAGGTCCTGGTAATTGTTTAATGGACGAGTGGGTACAGACAAAGTTTAAAAAACTTAAAATTAGTTATGATCAAAATGGATTATTAGCCTCTAGTGGAAAAATTATAACTAAATTATTAAATATATGTTTGCAAGATCCATATTTTAAAAGATTACCACCAAAGTCTACTGGAAGAGAATATTTTAACCAGGCATGGCTTAATAAAAAAATTAAATTATCTCAATTAGCCGAAGCTAAGATCTCTAAAACAGCTGTGAAACCATATAAAAATCAAGATGTATTAGCCACTTTACTACATTTAACAGCTAATATAATTAGTAATCAAATTAAAATGATTAATAAATCATCCAAGGATCAAATAGAAGAAATTTATATTTGTGGTGGTGGTGCTAGTAATAAAGCACTGTTAGCATTGCTTAAAAAAACTATAAATTGCCCAGTTGGAGTTACTCAAAATTTAGGAATTCATGCTAATTGGGTAGAGGCAGCACTTTTTGCTTGGTTAGCTAAGCAAACGGTGGAAGGCAAACCTGGTAATTTACCAAGCGTGACTGGTGCGAAGTCTTTGGCTATTTTAGGTTCTATTTATTTACCAGACAATTGTATTTAAGAAAAATATTAGTAATATACAAATCTTACCCCTAACCCCATCCCTCTCTCGATCGGGAAAGGATGGATTTAATACATATCGAAAAGGAATAAGTCCATGAAAAAATACATATGTTTAATATGTGGGTATATATATGATGAAGCAAGTGGTTGGCCAAAAGACAATATAGCACCAGGAACTAAATGGGAAGATGTACCGCTAGATTGGGTATGTCCAGAATGTGGAGCTAGGAAAGAAGATTTTGAAATGGTAGAGGTAGCCTAGGGTTTTGGTGGTAGTTTTACTTTGAATGAGGGGTCAGCATTAGCGGTTGGTTTTATTGCTTCTAAGCTTGGTGCTGTGCTGTCTGCATTTTCTTTTGGTGTTTCAGCTGATTTTTTTGCAGGATCAGTTTCATGTCCAGCTTGAGGTTTAAAGTCAGGATTAATGTTATTATTTAGGTTTTTGAAATATTTTACCTTCTCTTTGAATCCTGGACTGGCTGTCATTTCTTGAAATTCTTTAAATTCTGCATCGTAAACTTCTTTAGTTTTTTTGCCATCATATGGATGGCATTTAAATTCCGGTTTTAATTGGTACTCAGGAGATTGTGCTCTAGCATACAATTCTGCTATAGCCTCCATGTTAGTGTGTGGGTAAATGGCATACGTAGCTGCTCCAAGTCCAAATTCTTTCTTGGCCCCCATTACTCCACGCAGCATAATTGATATACCGTCTGTTGTTGCGGTACCGATGATCGATACTTCTGGCCCTTTTTCTGATTTTTGTAATGAGACGTTGACGGTATCATCACCAGATTTGATGTCAAAACCACCGGTAGCCTCATTTTTTTTAATAGAAAGATTTTTATGGATATTAATGCCAGCTGTTTGGAATTCCTGTAATTGTTCTGGGGTATATTTTCCATCATGTCTTTGTTTTATTGGTTCGTCTGGATTTTTATTTATAAACTTAGTATGTTCTTCATTAAGAGATTCAAATAATCTATCAATTGTAGCTTGGTTGATTTCTGCTGTGCTTTCAGTTGAGTTAATATATTTATATTGTTGGGCAATTTTTTGTAAACGTAGGATCCAATATTTATATAAGCTTGATTGCTCTTCTGAAGATGGTTCTTCTTCTTTTGGTGGGGTAGGGGTATCTTTATCAAGATCTACTGTTAGTCCTGGAGGTCCTGATCCAACAGAAAAAGATAGTCCCGGCAATTGTACAGCTGTCTTAATTGGAAAACTAATTCCTGGTTGTGCACCAGTATTTGGCGAACTTGCCGGATGAGGCATAGCAGCTGGCACACTAATACTTGGTAGCGGAGTAGCGCTAAGCGGAGTACCGCTAATTGGTACCGTAAATCCAGCTGTATCCTTTGGGTGATCTTCAGGCATTAGAACCTTATCTTTTTAATAATTATTCAGTTGTTACACAATAAATTCTAGTACAGATCTGCTTAGCGGCATAGAACTAGGTTTAACTGCTAACGTTGACATACAATCAATTTTTAATAAAATCCAAAACTTTAATGGAATTTTAAAAATAATTTTAGTTATAACTTGCAATTCACCATTATGTCTGACTACACTTTTTGTTAGGGGGTGAACTTAAATGGACCAACATCAACATAATAATATAACGACACATAACAACACACCAACACATAATCATTCGTATGAGTATGTCAATAAACAGTGTTGTTGCTTCCAGATGCGTAAAGTAATGCGAGCAGTAACTCAGTATTATGATCGTTACTTAGAACCATCAGGAATAAGATCAACACAATTTACGTTATTAGTAGCTTTAGCTTCTACATCCGCTAAAACTTTAACCGAGATAGCAGAAAATTTAGTTATGGATAGAACTACTTTAACGCGTAATTTAAAACCTCTAGCTAAAATGGGATTGATTACTATTGTCCACACTGTGGACAAAAGATCAAAAGCCTATGCTTTAACCGATAAGGGTAAAGAGCTAGTAACTGTATGTATACCGCTATGGCAATCAGCTCAAAATAGCGTTATAGGTGGAGTAGGCGCAGATAATTATCATGAAATTGTTATAAAGTTAGAAAAATTATTAAATACATTGAGTTTGCATAAATAATACTCGCAATTTCAGTATGCTATTCGTATAGTGTTTTCTAATGTTCATCTCCCTTACCATAAAAGTACCATATAAAAATTAGTATGGTACTTTAGGTTGTTTTTCAGTAAAGTCCCAAAAAGTCTCAAAATAATTTATTTAATCAAATTATCTAGTGATAATTTTGTAATTAATTGATAATTTTAGTATCTTGCATTCTTACGGTATGAGTTTTATTGGCTGATTTTAGAGGGTGATTTATATGGACAAAAACAAACAAAAAGCACTTGGCGCAGCTTTATCTCAAATTGAAAAGCAATTTGGTAAAGGTTCTGTAATGTTAATGGGCGATAATAAAGCGGTTGGGGATATTGCTGCAATCTCTACTGGTTCATTAGGTTTAGATATAGCGCTTGGTATAGGTGGTTTACCTAAAGGACGAATAGTAGAAATTTTTGGTCCAGAATCATCTGGTAAAACAACCTTAACTTTACAGGTAATAGCAGAATGTCAGAAGCAAGGTGGTGTTGCAGCGTTTATAGATGCTGAGCATGCATTAGATCCATCTTATGCAGAAAAATTATCGGTTAAAGTTGATGAATTATTAGTATCGCAACCAGATACTGGCGAGCAAGCTTTAGAAATTACCGATATGTTGGTACGTTCTGGTTCTGTCGATATTATAGTTATAGACTCTGTTGCGGCACTTACTCCTAAGGCAGAAATAGAAGGAGAAATGGGTGATCAACATATGGGGTTACAAGCCAGGTTAATGTCACAAGCCTTACGAAAACTTACAGCTAACATTAAACGTACTAATACTTTAGTGATTTTTATTAATCAGATCCGTATGAAAATAGGCGTAGTGTTTGGTAATCCAGAAACTACAACTGGTGGAAATGCATTAAAATTTTATTCTTCGGTGCGTTTAGATATTAGACGTATTGGCTCTATAAAGGGACCTGTTAATACTGCCAATAAAGTTGCTGGTAAAAAGACTGAAGAAACAGAAGTAATTGGTAGCGAAACTCGCGTAAAAGTAGTGAAGAACAAAGTTGCTCCTCCATTTAAACAGGCAGAGTTTGAAATTTATTATGGAACCGGTATTTGTAAAATGGGTGAAATAATTGAATATGCTGTTAAATTAGGATTAATGGAAAAAGCTGGTGCTTGGTATAGTTATATGGGCAATAAAATTGGGCAAGGTAAAGAAAATGTTCGACACTTTTTAAATTCCAATAAACATATTGCTATCGAATTAGAGCAAAAAATAAAAGAACAAATATCATCTAATTCTAAAATTAATCTTCGTTTAACAAATGAAGAAAATATTGAGGAAGCATTGGTAGAAGAACAGGAAGAGTTAGAAGAATTGGTATAGTAAGAGTATGTTAAATGCGAGAGGGGGCCCTCACCCCAGCCCTCTCCCGCGCGTGAGGAAGAGGGGGAGGTTGTAGAAAGGGTGTTAAATGGATACTAGCGAAATCCGAAAATTATTTTTGGATTATTTTAAAAATCAAGGCCACACTGTTGTACCAAGTTCTTCTTTAGTTCCTACAGATGATCCCAGCTTGTTGTTTACTAGTGCTGGGATGGTGCAATTCAAAAAAGTATTTTTAGGACAAGAAGTTTTAGAATATAAGCGTGCTGTTAGTTGTCAACGATGTTTGCGAGCTGGTGGTAAACATAATGATTTAGAAAATGTAGGCTTTACCTCGAGACATCATACTTTTTTTGAAATGTTAGGTAATTTTAGTTTTGGTGATTATTTTAAGCGAGAAGCAATTTTTTATGCATGGGAATTTATAACTAAATATTTAAAAATACCTGCAGAGAAATTATGGATCACGGTATATAAAGATGACTCAGAGTCCGCTGATATTTGGTTAAAAGATATTAAAATAGATCCATCTAGATTTTCTAAATGTGATGCCGATGAAAATTTTTGGTCAATGGGAGATACAGGTCCATGTGGACCATGTACAGAAATTTATTATGATCATGGATCGGAATTTGTAGGTAGTGCTCCGGGATTTGGTGATACCAACGAAAGATATGTAGAAATTTATAATTTAGTTTTTATGCAATACAATCGTTCTGCAAATGGAGAATTGCATAATTTACCTAAACCATGTGTTGATACAGGTATGGGATTAGAGCGTGTTGCTACCATTATGCAGTCGGTACACAATAATTATCATATCGATATATTTGTTAAAATAATTAAAGACATAGGTGAATTGTTAAATGTTGCCGATTTAAACAACACATCTTTAAGAGTTGTTGCTGATCATTTGCGTGCGTGTACTTTTTTAATAATTGATGGAGTATTGCCTACCAATGAAGGGCGTGGATATGTATTAAGGCGTATTATGCGTCGTGCAATTCGTCATGGTTATAAATTAGGCCGACAACAACCTTTTTTTCATTTGTTAGTTAAAAGTGTTGTTAATGTTATGGGGGATGATTTTCCAGTATTAAAAGAATATAAAAGCAAAATAGAAAAAATATTTTTAACCGAAGAGTTACAATTTTCTAAAACTTTAGAACACGGTATCAAATTATTGCAACAAGAAATCCAAAACGCACCTAATGGCATAATTAGTGGAGAAGTTATATTTAAATTGTACGACACTTATGGATTTCCAGTAGATTTAACCATGGATGTGGCTAGAGAGCATTCAATGACTTTAGACATGAATGGTTTCGATAAATGTATGTTAGAGCAAAAAACTAGAGCTCGACAATTAACCAAATTTAAAGATCTGGATCTAGATTTAGATGGATTAACAGAAACTAAATTTATAGGTTATGAGCAAAATGAAATTCAAACTAAAATTTTACAAATTTTTGTAATTGACGCTAAGGATACAAACCAACAGGTTAATGAATTAGCTGCTGGACAGATTGGAAAAATAATTTTAGAAGCAACGCCTTTTTATGCACAAAGTGGTGGACAAGTTGGTGATTCTGGAATTTTGCTAAGTAACAATGGTGCTAAATTTATAGTTACAGATACTCATAAATTAGCAAAAACCAACATACATGTCGGTCAATTAGAATCTGGGATTTTAGCAGTTGGAGATGTTGTTAATGCCAAAATAGATCTAGATAGACGGCAAAAATTTCGCTTAAATCATTCAGCTACCCACTTGCTGCATGCAGCATTGCGTATAGTATTGGGATCTCATGTTAAACAAAAAGGTTCGGTTGTTGATGACAAAAGATTACGGTTTGACTTTGAGCATTTTGGCCCATTAACTTCTTCGCAAATTGAAGCTGTTGAATTGCTAGTTAACGAAAAAATTCGTGCTAATAAGATAACCACCACAAATATTATGTCTATTAAAGAAGCAGTAGATAGTGGAGCGATTGCATTATTTGACGAAAAATATCAGGATAAAGTACGAGTATTAAATATAGGTGATGGATTTTCTATAGAACTATGTGGTGGTACGCACGTTACAAGATCTGGAGATATTGGTTGTTTTAAAATTCTTACAGAAGACGCAATTGCATCAGGTGTTAGAAGGATAGAGGCAATTACTGGTGAACAAGTTGTAAGATATATTTCTGATAGTCAAAATGTTCTAAATAACACGTTAAAATTATTAAAAATTTCAAACCAAAATGTAATTGATCAACATATAAATAAGCTGTTGTATAAATCTAAAGAACTAGAGAAAAATTTGGAAATTATTGAGAAAAAAAATATTCTAATGCAAATGGAAAATTTACAATCTAAGGCTGAAGTTGTTGGATCTGGCATAAAAGTATTAATTAGTACTGTTGATATTAATCCAAAGTATTTAAGGCTTGCAATAGATCAATTAAAACAATGTTTAACAACAGGCATAATTATTTTAGGATGTGAATATAATTCTAAAGCAATGATTATAATAGGAGTTACTAAAAATTTAACAGCAAGTAACGAAGGTAATTTAGCTAAAAAAAATAAAATTTCTGCGTTAGATTTAATTAAACATGTAGCAGTTGTTATAGACGGTAAAGGTGGTGGAAGAGATGATTTGTCAGAAGCCAGTGGAAACAATGTAAAAAATTTATCTGTAGCATTAGAAGTTGGATATAAGAAAATAATGGAATACATAGCTAATATTTAGGGAGATCTAATTTATGGAATTGGTTGTTAAAAAGTTTGGCGGTACATCAGTTGCTAATGTAGAAAGAATAGAGTTAATAGCTGAAAAAATTTTTGAATTTTACAAACAAAAACAGAAAATAGTAGTGGTTGTTTCAGCTATGAGTGGTGAAACAGATAGATTAGAAAATTTAGCTTATAAAATCACCCCTAATCCAGATCCTAGAGAAATGTCTGCATTACTAGCAACAGGAGAACAATTAGTAATATCACTTTTATCTATAGCTTTAATTAAACGAGGTTGTCCAGCTCGTTCATATACTGGATTACAACTTGGTATTGAAACAGATGGCATAATTAATAAAGCTCGAGTTAAAAACATAAATACTAGTAATATTTATAATGACTTACAAACAGGAAAAGTAGTTATAGTTGCTGGATTCCAAGGAGTTGATGCTGATGGCAATATTACAACGTTAGGTAGAGGAGGATCTGATACTACAGCTGTTGCATTGGCTGTCGCTCTACAAGCTAAAGAATGTCATATTTATACTGATGTAGATGGTGTTTATACAGCAGATCCTAATTTAGTGCCAGATGCTAAACGTTTAGATAATATTAATTTTTTTGAAATGTTAGAGTTAGCTGGACTTGGTGCTAAAGTAATGCAAATTCGTGCAGTTGAGCTTGGTAGTTATTATGATCTTCCAATAAGGGTATTATCTAGTTTTAACGTTAAAGATCAAGATGATGTCAGTACTTTAATTTCTGCGCATAATCGTAGTTTAGAGTATAAACAAGTTGTAAAAATAGCGACCCTGAGTGGCCAAATAAAAATTTCCATAAAAAATATTGCACATAGAAACTGGATGCTTATTTTAAAAAGTTTTGCTAATTTGCAAATAGAAATCGATATGCTTAGTGAACATAATAATGAAGTATCTTTTGTAATAAGTAAAAAATATTTAGAGCAATGTAAAATCATTTTAACTACAGTTAACGAAAGTGTTACAGCGAACAATTTCTTGCAAGTAGCTAAGTTATCTTTAGTAGGTCTTGGCCTATCCTCTAATCCTGAAATTGTTAGTCAAATTTATAATAGTTTGTATCAAGAAAACATAGCTATTCAACAAATGACAACTTCGGAAATTAAAGTATCTATATTACTAAACGAAACAGATCTAGAGCTGGCTATTAAAATTCTACATAACGTATTTTTGGGGGAAGTACAAGAAATCACTAAATGTATTTAAATAATAATCAAATCATTGACATATCATAATAAACAATGTTGCAATATTAAAAAATGAAATTTATAAAACTTATAAAATTTGAGATGAAATGGAGATTAGTAAATGTTGATTTTAACAAGAAGGATTGGGGAAAGTTTAATTATTGGAAATAATGTTACCATAACTGTTTTAGGGGTCAAAGGTAACCAGGTTAGAATTGGCGTAAATGCTCCAAAAGAAGTTTCAGTTCATAGAGAAGAGATTTATGAACGTATCCAAAAAGAAAAATCACACAATATAGCTAATGCTAATGATGTGAATCATCAACAGTTGTCTAAAAATAATCGCCATGATATAAGCTCTGGAGATTTTGCAGAGGAAGATTTAGAAGAAGATGAGTAGCCGCCCTGCTGGGTTGACGCGCCTTGCATCGTAACAAAATTTGTAATAGTCTACGAGTCAACTCTTTAGGAGAGATGGCCGAGCGGCTGAAGGCGCTCCCCTGCTAAGGGAGTATGGGGTCTTATAACTTCATCGAGGGTTCGAATCCCTCTCTCTCCGTAAAATAATCCGTAAAATAATATAGAATGCGCCCGTAGCTCAGCTGGATAGAGTACCTGGCTACGAACCAGGCGGTCGGGAGTTCGACTCTCTCCGGGCGCAATTATTGTTTTTAAGGTGTTGGTGTTTTGCAAGAAGATGGTAAATAGTCATTTGCAATATTGCTAGTACATGATACAGCAAATACCCCATTGTCAGCAGTGATCTTTAAAGTTACAGTTTTACCATTTAAAGCACTTGTGGCAAAATTATTGAAAGTAGCCGTAAAAGATAGACTTTCTGGAGTTGTACTGCTATATGCAGTAGATGTTACTGTAATTCCACTAATTATATCATTAGTAGCAGTATTTGTAGTGTATGCACCACCAAGTTGATCAAGAGTACTTATTCCAGCAAACCCATTATTATTTGTATTATGATCTGTATAGTAGGTTTGAGCTTTTTTTACATAAGATTCTAGGGTGGTTAAGGCTGAAGTTATTTGGGATTTAGAATTGTATACTGGGTAGACAGTGGTAACAACTCCCGTTGTTATGGCAATTATGCTAACTGTGATCATTAGCTCAATTAAAGAGAATCCTTTAGTTGTTGCTAGTAATTTTTTAATAATCATGTTACAGTTCTTTGTATTTTTCATAGATCAATTTACCCATATTTTTAAAATAGATCATAATTATAAATAATGATTAGCAATTTACCATCAGTAGTAGAAATAGAAAAAGTTACTTTTCTAAGAGGCGAGAAGAAGATCTTAGATCAAGTTGATGTTTCAATAATAAAAGGCAAAATTACTGCTATTATGGGTCCATCTGGTTGTGGTAAAACAACTTTATTACGTTTAATTGGTGGTCAAATTTTTCCAGAAGATGGTACGGTAAGAATATTTGGTTCGCAAATATCCGCAATATCTCGTGCAGATTTATACAAATTACGTAGACAAATGGGTATGTTGTTTCAAAGCGGTGCTTTATTCACGGATTTAAGTGTATTTGAAAATGTTGCTTTTCCATTAAGAGAGCATACTAATTTGCCAGAGGATATGATTAAAGATCTAGTACTAATGAAGTTGGATGCAGTTGGTTTACGGGGAGCTCATGCGCTTATGCCAGCATCCCTTTCTGGTGGCATGATTAGAAGAGTAGCCCTAGCGAGAGCAATTATTTTAGATCCACGTATCATAATGTATGATGAGCCATTTACAGGTCAAGATCCTATCTCTATGGGAGTATTAGTTAAATTAATTAAATTTTTAAATGATTTGCTAGGTTTGACAACCATATTGGTGTCGCATGATATTCACGAAACATTAAGTATTGCGGATTATGTGTATTTGTTGTCTAACGGTAAAATAGTAGGGGCTGGTACACCTGAAGAATTAAAAAATAGTAGTAACCCATGGGTGCAACAATTTATATTAGGGTTACCAGACGGCCCAGTTCCATTTCATTATCCTGCCAACAGTTATAAAGAAGATTTGTTTTTATGATGATAGAGCAATGCATTAGAGTACTTGGTAGAACAGCCATACTTTATATGAGCGATGTTGGTCGTGCAACTTGCATGTTGTTTAATTCTATAGTATGTGTTCCAGATTTTAAAAATGGTTTTGGGCGATTATTAAAGCAAATATATTGTGTTGGTGTTTGGTCGTTAATTATTATAATTGTATCTGGTATATTCATTGGAATGGTTTTAGGATTACAGGGCTATACAATTTTAGTCAAATTTGGAGCAGAACAAGCTTTAGGGCAAATGATAGCACTTAGCTTGGTGCGAGAGTTAGGTCCTGTTATGACTGGGTTATTGTTTGCAGGACGAGCAGGATCAGCTCTTACTGCAGAAATTGGTCTCATGAAAGCAACTGAACAGCTGTCTTCTATGGAAATGATGGGGATTGATCCATTAAAACGAGTTATTGCCCCTAGATTTTGGGCTGGGCAAATCTCTATGCCTGTTTTGGCGTTAATTTTTAATGCAGTAGCTGTTATTGGTGGTTATTGTGTTGGTGTAGAATGGTTAGGGGTAGATAATGGTAGTTTTTGGTCCAATATGCAAAACGCAGTAGATTTCAGAAATGATATAGTAAACGGTATAATTAAGAGTGTAGTATTTGGTGTGTCTACAACATGGATTGCAGTTTTTGAAGGGATGGATTGTTTGCCAACATCAGAGGGAATAAGTCGAGCAACAACAAATACAGTAGTGTTTTCTTCTCTTGCAATTTTAGGGTTGGACTTCTTTTTAACTGCTGTAATGTTTCGTTAATTCAATTTTTGAAGTGGAAATTAAAATTATGAAAACAAAAGTTATAGAATTTTGGGTTGGATTATTTGTAGTTCTTGGCATTTTAGCATTTTTAATGTTGGCTCTACAAGTTAGTGGTTTGACAACGTTGTATCATGAAAAAGGTTATCCTTTAAAAGCAGTATTTAAGAATATTGGTGGTTTAAAAGTTAGATCAAAGGTAACAATTAACGGTGTAAAAATTGGAACAGTAGAAAAAATTAGTTTAGCTCACGATGAATTTAATGAATATCAAGCAATAATTGAAATGAAGATTAATAATGCATATCATAATATTCCTAGAGATTCGTCGGCTAAAATTTTAACAGCGGGTTTATTAGGTGATAATTATATTGGAATAGAGCCTGGCATGGAGGATGCGTTTCTTAAGTCGAATGATGTTATAGAGTTAACTCAACAAGCGCTTTTATTAGAAGATTTAATTTCTAAATTTGCTGTAGGATCGACAAGTTCTAGCGCGGAAAATCAAAATCATAAAGAAAATAAACCTTTAATTAAAGGAGAATAGTATGCAAAAACAAAAAAATATTAATAAATACATTTTTAAATATAGTAGGTTGTTGTTTATAAAAATTATTTTATTAATTAATTTGTTTGGTAACTATGTATTAGCATCTCAGCAAGATCCAGTACAATTTTTACATTCTATTACGGATAAAGTATTGACTGAATTAAAACATAGCCAGGATGAGCATAAGAAAATTAATGAAATAAATAGGATAGTTGATAATTATATTATGCCAAATGTTGATTTTGAGGAAATGTGTCAATGGATTGCAGGGCGGGGTATTTGGGCAAAAGCTGCTGAAGCTGAACGAACTAACTTTATTAGTGAATTAAAACAATTATTAATTAAAACTTATTCAACCACTTTAAATAATTATACTGAGGAAAAAATAGAATTTCAGCATTATGCTGGAGATCATAGTGCTAAGCGTATTCAAATAAAAAGTACGGTAATTCGTCCTAATAAAGAAAACTTATCTGTAGATTATAGGTTGGTTGCTAAGGATGATTCTTGGAAAGTGTATGATTTAATTATTGAAGGAGTAAGCGTTTTGCAAGGATTTAGGGCACAGTTTAGCGATGATATAAAAATGCATGGTTTATCAACTGTAACTAATAAAATTAAAAATCATAATAATAAAAAACAAATAGAGTAATTAAGATGTTGAATTGTAATATTGCTATTCGTGAACCAAATGAATTACATGTAGATGGTATGATCAATTTTGATAATGCTACTCATGTTATGCAACTTGGTTGTCGGTTTATTGATAAATTAGAAATAGTTAATATTAATTTACACGAACTTAAGCATTCGGATAGTAGTGGATTGGCAGTTATATCAGCATGGGTTCGTTATGCATTACATCAAAAAAAAGTTCTTAAAATACATAGCATGCCAAAATTTTTATCTGATTTAGGTAAGGTTAGTAATTTAGAACAGATATTTCCAGTAGTATCTTCATGAGTAAATTAGCAATTACAGGTGGCATATCTTTAAATGGTGAAATAAAAATTTCTGGTTCTAAAAATTCTGTGTTACCAATTTTGACAGCAACATTATTATCTAATGACGTAGTAACTATATCTAATGTGCCTCATTTACATGATGTAACTACGATAATGGAATTATTAGCTCAATTAGGAGTAAAACTTACAGTTGATGCTAAGTTAAACGTGCATACTGATGCAAGAAGTTTAAAAAATTTTTGTGCTCCATACGAATTAGTAAAGACTATGCGAGCTTCAATTTTAATTCTAGGACCTTTGGTTACTAAATTTGGCGAAGCAGAGGTATCGTTACCTGGTGGATGTGCAATTGGTCCAAGACCAGTAGATTTGCACATCAAGGGGTTAGAGGCTATGGGAGCGTCGATAACTATTGAAAATGGATATATAAAAGCCAAATGTCGGAAGGGAAGATTAAAAGGTGCTAAGATAGTATTTGATACAGTGACAGTAACTGGTACAGAGAATTTAATGATGGCGGCAACACTTGCTAGTGGTACTACAGTTTTAAAAAATTCCGCATGTGAGCCGGAAGTACAAGATTTAGCTAATTTTTTAAATAAAATGGGTGCTAAAATTTATGGAATTGGTACAGATACTTTAGAAATTGAGGGTGTGGATAGTTTATCAGGATGTGAATATTCTGTAATAGCGGATAGAATAGAAACTGGTACTTACTTAGCAGCTGCAGCATTAACTCGTGGTAAAATAAAAGTTAAGCAAGTAGATGCTAAAAATTTAGAGGCAGTATTATTAAAATTAGAAGCTGCGGGTGCCCATATTCTTTGTGATAATAATTCTATTACATTGGATATGCGTGGTAATCAGCCAAAAGCGGTAGATATTTGTACAGCACCGTTTCCTGGGTTTCCTACAGATTTACAAGCACAATTTACTACTTTAAATTGTTTAGCTAGTGGATCGTCTAGCATTACAGAGACGGTTTTTGAAAATAGATTTATGCATATTCAAGAACTTAGACGTATGGGAGCAGATATTATAGTTCGAGGTAATTCGGCTTTTTGTAAAGGTAATAGTGTACTGCAGTCTGCAGAAGTTATGGCAACCGATTTACGTGCATCAGCTTGTTTGGTGTTAGCAGGACTAGCAGCTGCTGGTAAAACAGTAATTAATAGAATCTATCATATTGATAGAGGGTACGAGTGTATAGAAGAAAAGTTGAGTCAATTAGGTGCTAATATTGCGAGGGAGGTTGGATGATGTTGAATACAAATCTAAAAACTGAGGATACGAATACCGAAAATTTATTAGAACATCAAAAAAAGCGAGGAATTTATTTATTTCCCAATTTAATAACGACAGCTGGACTATTTGCTGGATTTTATGCAATTGTGGCTGCCATGAAAGCTAATTTTGAACTAGCAGCTATTGCATTATTTATAGCCGTTATTATGGATAGTTTGGATGGCCGAGTTGCTAGATTAACAGGCACACAAAGTGCTTTTGGAGCACAGTATGATAGTTTATCTGATATGGTCTGTTTTGGTATGACCCCCGCGCTAGTTGTGTATAATTGGGGTTTACAATATTTAGGTAAAATTGGTTGGTTAGTAGCCTTTATGTATGTTGCTGCAACTGGTTTGCGTTTAGCTAGATTTAATTTACATACGGACGATGATAAGAAATTTTTTATTGGATTACCTTGCACATCAGCAGCAGCGGTTGTTGCTGGTATGGTGTGGGTTGGAACAGATTTTGGTATTCCAGGTACAAGAATTAGTGAATTAGCAGCATTAGTTGTTATCTCTTTGTCTTTATTGATGGTTAGTAATTTGCGTTATTATAGCTTTAAAGAAGTAGATCTTAAAGGTAATGTTCCATTTATCTCTATTTTTCTAGTAGTATTTATATATGCTTTAATTGCTTGGGATCCGCCTAAAATTTTATTTAGTGTGTTTTTTTTGTATATGTTATCAGGAATTGCATTGTTTTTTAAAAACAGATCGCAATTAGCTAAGCAAGAAAAGATTCAGCATCAAGCAAAAATTTCAGTAATAAAGGGCAAGTAAAAAATTGAGCGGTTTGCATGGTTGGGTAGCTAAAAAGACTATGCAACCATTTGAATTTATAGAGATTTATACTAAACCGCTTTGTATAGCAATTTTACCAATAAAAAATTCTGGATCTACAAATGATCTTCAGTATAGAGAAATTAAAAATTTATATATAAAAATGTTATCTGTATTAGAGTTAACGTCAGACAAATTATCTAAAGTTTTTATGAGGTATCAGGAAAAAGAAAAATTTTCTATAGAACAAAAAAAATTATTAACCAAAAAAATTTCATACTATTCACCAAAGTGTATCTTAGAATTCGGAGATTTAGGGTTTTTAGATATTAATTTATTAAATTTAGAAAATATTTTTACAATAAAAACTTTTCATCCAGAGCATTTATTAAATAATCCACAAGATAAAAGACAAGCTCACCAAGATTTATTATTATGCAAGAAAAAATTGGCAATACTCTCTTAATTAGACGAATGATAGAACAAGATTTAGATGTTGTATCTCGTATAGAAAGTGAAGTAGCAACCAATCCATGGAATAAAGAATTATTTATTAGTTGTGCAAAAATGTATGATTCGGTTGTGGCAACAATAGATGATGGTTCTGTAATAGGGTATGGTATTATTGCGATATATAGCTCAATTCACGAGGCGCATGTCCTTAATTTAGGTGTAGATCAAAAATGGCAGGGCATGGGTGTTGGTGGTAGATTGTTAGATTATTTGATAAATTCATGTACAGCTATTAATAATAAAATTTTTTTAGAGGTTAATAAAAATAATTTAGCAGCAATTTGCTTATATAAAAAATTTAAATTTATAGAAGTTAGTGTTAGAAAAAATTATTATAATACTAAGGATGGCAAAGAAGATGCGTTGGTTTTTTTGCTTCAAGATGTTTGAAAAAACTTATTAGTTTTGAATATAATTATTGGTGAGGGTGACGTGATAATAATTTTGGTTGAACATCAATCATATTTTCAAATGATTTTATATTTTTAAATGCGTTTGGGTTGTTTCTAATTAATTTAGCATTAACATTGTGTTTAAGTATCATTTGTTTCAGATTTTCACTAAAAACATTGTCATCTTTAATTTTAATTTCTAATGTGCATTTGTGTGGTGAATTTGCATTTGATTCCAGATGGTTTTTATTAAGTTGATGTAAAATTTTCATTAAATGTTCTTCTGAAAATGCAGATGGTGGAAATGATATTTGCGTATGCTTGTTGTTAGCCAAGTTAGATTTGGATATTGTATTTAATTGTTGTATAGCCATTGCAATGTTTTCATCCATATCTTCTGAAAAAAATATCAGATTTTTTTTTGTTATAGACATTAATGGTGTATGAGGATCATTTGATGCATTAAAAACCTGACCAAAAGATTCTTTGGTTCCATCATAAGAAAGTTTAATTTGTTTAGTATTAATAGTTGTGTTGTCAATGTTTAATTTTTTAACAATTAATGTTTGGTTTTTAGGATCGGTAAAATGTTTATAATAACCTTTGGGAGAAAATTCATTATTATTAATAATCATTTCTTTTGTTGTTGATTCTTTTATTGGCAATGGTTTATCAGGTATTGCTGGTATAACAAGAGTACCATCAGAGTTTGGCTGGTCTATTACTGCTTCTGGTTCAAGCTTGATATTTGCTGGTAGTGTTTTTTCTTCTAACAATTCAGGCAATACTGGTGCTAACGAATGAGTAGTTATTATTGGTGGTATAGTTGATACTAAATCGTCTTCTATATTTTCTGGTAGTACATGTTCATAATGATTTGATCCATTAAAACATATGTATACAACTGGATTACCACCTTGATTATATATTCTATGGCTAGTAAATTCTGGTTTGTTAGGATTTTTTGCATAATAATGTACTTCTTTTCCTGAAGCGATAGCTATTGCTGGTATTAGGCTTTGAGGTATCCATTGAGATTGTTTATCTATAAATTGTTCTGCTAATTCTTTTAATATAATAGGTATTTCAGTTGGAAGTTCTTTGAAATATTTGTTTGTTAGCAGGTTCAAATCGGAATCTTTGATATCGATATATAAGTTTTGGTAGTCTTCATAGGCTTTAAGTAATTGTGGATCTTGTAAATTTGTCAATATTTTATATATGTCAGCATTATCATGTTGTCCAACCCAGTTCATATATTTTTTATGAAAATTATCTAATTGTTGTCCTGGAACTTTAGAAGGGTGTTCAATACAATATTTTTCAATTATATTTTTAAATAATATATTTTGTTCGGATAGTTTTTCCAGAACTTGCAAAGCAGCATCTAATGCACTTTGTTTGTCAGTATTAACAAAGTTTCTTAATTTCATTATTGCTGGACATGCATTTTGTTCTTCAGGTTTTAAATCGTGCATTTCAGTTAATCCAACTTTTACTGCAGCAAATAATTCTTGATTAACTGGTGGTTCTTGACATGTTGCAATTAATTTAGATATTTCTTTTCGCTTAGCAGCAACATCATTATAATAAAACTTTCCATTAATGAATTCACCGAATATTGCATGGAATGCGCAATCGCCTTCTCCAGTAGTGTTACTTGTTGTAATTTTAGGCATGTTTTAATAATAGAACAAATGAATTTTTTTGCTTTTACTAAATATTAGTAGTGTTGTGTGTATGTAATATATATATGAGTGTATAACATACATGTGTGTCGTAATTTACTTTACTCAATATTTCTGAGATAATTAACTTAATATATTAATTAAAGTAAGAAAAAATAGAACTATTCAGGTAAATATATGTCGCTAGTAAAATTAAACACCATAAATAAAACTGGTAGGTTAACAAACCATAAAGAAGGTGGCATAAAAGAAGTTTTACAAGTTTCTTATCCATTAATGATTTCATATCTATCTGGCTATTTGATGTTATTTATAGATCGATTGATTTTAGCTAGATATTCTAATGAAGCTATGAATACCGTAGCTACAGTTGGCACTGTTTGTTATGTTTTTGATTATGGTTTAATAGGTGTTACAGCTATTGTAGAGGTTTTGGTTGGTAGATTAAATGGTTCTGGACAATTAGACCGATTAGGAGAACCTGTATGGCAAGCAATTTGGTTGTGTATTTTTAGTTTTGCATTATGTATTCCATTAGCATTTTGGGGTGATCAATTTTTAGTACCAACAATTTATAAAGAACTTGGAACTAAATATTATTTTATTTCTATGTTATGTTGCCCTTTTTTTGGGTTGGCTGCAGCGTTTGGATCGTTTTTTATTGGTCAAGGAAAAGGATTTCTGGTAACAATAGCCGTTATTGTAAGTAATTTAGTAAATTTAGTTTTATCATTAATGTTGGTATTTGGTTTTTGGATCCTCCCAAGACTTGGACCACAAGGAGCGGCTATTGCCACAGGATGTGCACAAATTATCCAAGTTGTAATATTGGCCGTAATATTTTTTTCTAAAACTAATCGTATTAAGCATGGTTGTGGAATATGGAAATTTAATCATAAAATATTTAAAGAAATTTTAAATTTAGGGTTGCCTAATTCTTTATCACATGTATTAGAAATTTCAGCATGGGCATTAGTTGCTAACATGTTAGCAGCTATTAGTAATGAACAAGTTACTTTATTTAGTATAGGACAAAGTTTGTTTATTTTGGTTGCATTTTTTTCGGAAGGATTACAAAAAGGAGTTATGGCAATATCTTCTAATTTTGTTGGAGCTAAAAGTTATTACTTGATTCCTAAAAATTTAGCTTCTGCAAGTTATGTTCATTTAATGTTTTGTTTATTTTTGTTATTTTTATTATTAATTGATCAAAATATTATTGTAAAAATATTTTTTTCTAATGATGTTCTAAGTGTTGCTGATCTAGAAATGAGTAGTCTTTTAGATAAAATTAGGGTTAATTGTTTTTGGGTATTACTATACTTCGCATTAGATGGACTAGTGTGGATTAGATCGGCAGTTTTAACGTCTTTTGGTGATATGAAATTTATTATGTTTGCAAATGTAATTAGTGTGATAGTGTTTGCAGTTTTGCCAATTTACGTGTTTATAGTAAAAGAATACAATCCAGCAATTATCTCTAGTTGGCAATTAGTAAGCATGCCTGCTTGGCAATTGGTGAGCATGTCGGCAGTAGTTAATTTGTTAGTTTTTTCTTATCGTTCGCAATATAAATATAAAATGATAAATAGTTTATGTTAGAAAATCCTAAAAGGACTATTAATTAATATACCAAGATTTACTATTGTTATTGGACATTTTAAGCAATGTTAACTCATGAACAAACTATTTAAAAGTTTTGCATAATTAAATAAGAGCTGTCCAGTAAACAATTAATTTGCTCATTTAGTAGGCCTCACCCAAACACTCTCAACTATAAGTCACGCTTACTACAGCCCTCTCCAGCTAACGCTGGTAGAGGGCGGAAACATTAATATTAATAGAGATCTATCTTATAAAAAATGCTATATATTCTCATTAAATTTTTAATTATTTTTATCATATTATGCAAAAACACAAATTAACAGCATAAGACCATACATATAACATTACATAAGATCCAATTGATAATATTATACTGATAGTTGGAAGAAGTAATTTGCTAAATTATTTAACTATTAATTTTTTGTTGCGATGGAATAAGTTTTTTATTTTTGAGCCTAACAAAACAGGAATAAAAATTAAAAATTTACTCATCTTAATACAAAAAGCACCTATCAAAGCAAGTAATCCCATTTTTTTGGCTATGATACCAGTTACTAACGCACCTATACCATATGCAGCTACTTTATCTTTCCCTTCCACAAAATCTTCATACGATTTATTATTATTAAAATGTAATACACTTAGTATGTTCTTCGCATGAAGTTTGTCTTTAGAAATTGTTGATTGGGTGGTAACCAAATTAAATACTAAATAACCATACCTTCCAAGCGCATAAGTATTATAGTTTACTGTTGGCTCTAAAGAGTCATTTTCTTTTGCAAGCATAGACCATACTAATTGATGGGCAGAAGGATTATAGGTAGGAGCTTCTATCCAGCCAACTATGTGTAAAGGAAGAAATCCATTTCGAACTCTTTCTTTATTTTCTTGTTCAGTTCCATCTTTTAAGCTTTTAAGCAGGTCATCTGCATTCCAGTTTTTTGCTTCATTATCTCGAATATAACCAGATGTAATAAAATTAATCGTAATAAACCAATCGTGATTTCTAGACACAATTAATCCTATAAAATTTTGGTTGGTATTGTTTCCAATGGAATGCATAAATTCAGCTGCTTCATTCTTTGGAATGTATAGGTAGTTTTCTGGAATATCGATGGAAGCTTGATCAATTAGAGGAATAGTTGTTGGGCCTAATATTGCTGCGTTTAAGGCGTTTTCTAATATTGTAACATTATTTTGATCTTTATCGTTATTCGTTTCGCAGTAAGCTAATGAATTCGTTAAAAAAAAAGAAAACGCTAATACTATAAATAATATATTTTTTAATTTTTTAAACATGGCAACCACTTAAAATAAACAAACATCTTCCTAACTAAGATAACATAATATTTAGTTTTTACAATTACTTTTACCATGTTTTTGATGCTTTAAATGGTGTATATCACCTTACAGCCCTTAAGCTCTAGCAATGCACCATACGTCAATAGTTAATTGAGAATTTTTTAGTTTAATAGCTTGGCATAGACTTTTTATAGTACTTCCAGTTGTGACTACATCATCTAATATTGCGATATGCTTATATGGCAACTCATCAGATAAAAAAGCATGTTTAATATTAACATTACGATTTGGTTTTAATAAGCTGGTTTGTTTAACGGTGTTTTTGATTCTAAGACATGAGGTGTTATTGATTTTTATTTTTCTAGAAAGATGCTTGCTTAATTCAAATGCTTGATTAAAACCTCTGGTACGTAAACGATCTATGTGTAGAGGTACTGGAATCACGATTTCTGGTAATGTGCTATATTTATACCAGTTTTCCAAGGCGAAATTAGATAAAATTTTTCCTAGAAAATCAGCATAAATTAATTTTTGTTTAAATTTTAAATCCAAAATTAATTTTTTGATTGGATCTTGATAAGAAAAGATCGTAAAAATTTTATTAAAATTGCTAATATTTTCTTTACAGTTAGTACAAAGAAACTTTTCATGAAAAGTTAGTTCTTTTTGGCATTTCTCGCATTTGTGTTTGATATTAGTAATCCAGGGCAATATTTTTTTGCAAAAATTACACATGCCAAATTCTTGAGCTTGATCTAGTTGGCAAAATAGACAATGATTTAACTGTAGTAAATTAGATATTAACATATATAACTGTACAGATTATTTTTTTATATTGTGTATCTAAATATAATTAATTAATATACTAAGATTTGCTATTGTTATTGGACACTTTAAGCAATGTTAACTCATGAACAAACTACGAAATTAACCCATAAAATAGCGACTAGATTATTAGATCGATTAGAATTTATTACTCTTCAACCAGGTAATATTTTAGATCTTGGCTGTTTGGATGAATATTTATTAGATCAATTAGCTATTAATTATCCAACTGCTGAACTATATGGTTTAAATATAGCTATAAATACGACTATAGATCACATTAAATATAAAAACATCCACAATATATTTTGTGCAAATTTGGATAATTTGCCATTAGCTGATAGTAGTTTAGATTTAATAGTTTCTAATTTGGCAATCGATTGTTTAAATATAAATATTGATCAATGGTTTAAAGAATTACATAGGGTTATAAAACCAGATGGTTTATTATTGTTTACAATGTTTAATACAACAAAATTAGATAATAATGCATTGCTTAAAATTGGAGATGTATTGTTGAATAACAGATTTTGTGATCCAGTTGTTGATCAAGAATTAATTAATATAAATTATAAATCAAATAATATAGTTAACAAGATAGAAAATGTAGATCAGATTAAAACCATGTCTATAGAAGTTCTTTATGGGCATGCGTTAGGAAGTTATTTTATCAAGACGCCAATAGATGTAGATTGTTAATCTGTTTTACGTTTTAGTTGGGTTAAATAAACATCAAACCTATTAGCTTTTCCAGTCAAACTAAAATCTGGTTTAATGTTTTCTAAATACGGAGCAATTCTAGGTCTCTTTACTACGATACGTTTTTTAGCATAATTTAGGGTTGTTTTTAATAAATTTTGATCATCAGAAATGTCTTCTTGTTCATTAGATATTATAAATTGTAAAATTTGCATGAATTTTTTTGGTGCTGCATTATTTTTTGTTTGAAACATTGGATCTAAATAAATAACATCTGGTAAACAATTATTTTTTTGAATTATTTCTGGGATTATTTGTAATGCATTACCTTGTAATATAGTAATGTTTTTGACAATTGGTGCTAAAAAATCATTATCTTTAGCCCTTAACAACCTTTCCTGTACTAATTTAGCAATAGTTGGATTTTTTTCTATGGCATATACTTTACAATTTAGGTGAGCAAGAACTATTGCGTCTGTGCCAAATCCGCAAGTTGCATCTATTACTTGTAATCGATGTTGAGAACTAGTACCTACAGCTCTTGCTATGGCTTGTTTCTTATGCCCACCACCATGTTTTAATCGGTAAATAAGTGATGATGGGCTTATAGAATCAAAAGAATTTATAAGATTATTCACAACCACATGAATGGTTGGAGGTATGGCAAGAAGATTTACATGATTTGCATGATTTACATGGGCAATGTTTAACGCATAAATTATAAATATAAGCTATTAATGCTCCACAAATAAATCCTTCTACTAAGCCCCACAATAGACCTATAAATGCTCCTACAATTGTATAATCAAAACCAATATATAGAGAGCTCATTGTATCTAATAATGCTCCACCCCAGTCGCCATAGATATTAAATAAGCCTAACAAAAAAATAGCCATACCCCACGTTACGCCAAATGCTACCCCAAGTGCACAGCTACTTAATCTAGAATTAGATTTTTGATGTTTTTCCATGTAATTTTCCTCCAGTTGCTATTATAAAATTTTAGTTGATTGTATTAAAATTACCATTAATTTTTATGGATTGACTTTTATCTGATCCTGCCGCAATATAAAAAACACGCCCCACATAGGAGCGTGCCGTCCAAAATAGATGCAACAACATCTATTAAGGGCTCACAACTTAACCTTAACCAAAGGAGATTAAGTCATGTATTACTATATTAACAACTTATCCGACATTTTTACATGTCTAACTGCTAATCTGAAAACCACAAAACAATTGATCTCTACAATAGACATTTGGCTTATGAGTTCGCGCTTTAACGAAGTGCCATTGGTAGACCAACCAACTATTATTAATGGTATCAAACAAATCGTGCAGCATGGTAGGACTTATACCAATGATGTTGACGTGATCCTTGAAACATTAAAATTCATTGTTAAATGGCCTAATGTTTAAATTAATATTTAGATCTGTATAAAGTTTAATATGTTTGTTTTTGGAGTTACACTATCACGATTAGTATGATTATCAGGTATATAGACAGTTTAAAGTGTGGCTCCTTTTTTTATGGTCTTTGATTAGTTATTAAATTTTGTTGTCATGCTCGCATAAGGCATTTATAAATTGCTCAGCATTAAAATCTTTTAAATCAGTTATTTGTTCGCCGATCCCAACATAACGAATGGGGATCTGCATTATGTTAGCTATAGAAAAAATTACCCCAGCTTTTGCTGTACCATCTAGTTTAGTGATTGTAATTCCAGTTATACCTATAGCTTCATTAAAGCTTTTGGCTTGATTTAGGCTATTTTGTCCAATAGATGCATCTAAAACTAGCATTATTTCATGTGGAGCAGTTGGATCTAATTTTTTTAGTACTTTAGTAACTTTTTTTAATTCATCCATCAGGTTTTTTTTAGTATGCAATCTACCTGCTGTATCTGCGATTAAAATATCATAGCCGTTATTTATTGCAAAATTATAAGCATCAAAAATTACCGAAGCACTATCTGAACCAATTGTTTGTTTTATAACGGGTACATTTATTTTTTCTCCCCATTGGGAGAGCTGTTCGATAGCTGCTGCTCTAAATGTGTCTCCACAGGCTAATACTACTTTTTTATTTATACTTTTATAATAGCTGGCTAATTTTCCAATAGTAGTGGTTTTACCAGCTCCATTTACCCCGACTAATAATACAACAAAAGGTTTAATATTATCAGGGATTATTAGTGGTTTTTCGCAAGGTTGCAAAATTTCTAGCAATACAGTAAGCAAAGTTTTATAAATAACAGCAGGATCAGTTAATTGATGACGATTTAATTTCTTAGTGATTTTTAAAATAATTTGATCACAAGTTGTGACCCCTAAATCAGCTTGTAATAAAATAGTTTCCAAATCTTCTAGCAAATTAGGGGAAATGTCTTTTTTGAATAAATTGTTTAAGCCATTAATAAAATAATTACGAGTTTTTTGTAAGCCTTGTTTTAGTGTAGTGAACATAGAGCATAGCTACTAGTTGTTATTTTCCAATCTTTTTCTCTTCAAACCACACATGCTTTCTGACAACTGGGTCGTATTTCATTAGCTTTAATTTGCCACTTTGCTCGAAACCCCCAATCATTCTAGGATTTTTGCGAGTAGTGTAAAAATACTTTGAAGCTGTTGATGCTAACTTAACAATTATAGTTTTTCTTTTTTTAGACATACTTTTGCCTCTGATTATGAATTAATTTTATTAAAATTTGTGGCCAGTGGCTTCTAAATTAGCAACTATTTGATCTATGCCAAGTTTATCTATTATACGTAACCCATGGCTAGAAATCCTGAGCCTTACAAATTTGTTTTTACTAGGTGCCCAAAATCTATGCCATTTAAGGTTTGGTAAAAATCGACGTTTAACTTTGCGATTTGAATGTGACACGGTATGCCCAGACATAGGTCCCTTGTTGGTTACTTGACATACTCTAGACATATACATTCCCCTAATGCTTAAAACAATTTAACAACTTAGTAACCATGACTTTGTAATTTATATGCAAGAATGATTACACTTAGCCTTTTTAACAAAAAATGAATATTTTTGCAATCTTGATTGTAAAATATTTTAGCATTGTTTTTTAGGTAGCCACGGTATTCTTGTTCAGTATTGCTTCCATTTATGAAGATGCTGCCATATAATGCAAAAAATTTGGGAAACATTCATGAGTGATACATCCACCGTTAATAATCATACAAAAAACACTTCAAACATTACTAATTCTAAGCATTTAGGCTTAAAAGTTAAGATTTTAAATCCTAAAATTGGCACTCTTTTGCCATTACCAACTTATGCTACAAGTGGTTCTGCTGGTATGGATTTGCGGGCTTGTATAGATCAGCCTTTATTATTAAATCCTGGGGATGTGCAGTTAATTTCCACTGGATTAGCTATACATATTTCTAACAGCGAATATGCTGGAGTGATAATGCCTCGTTCAGGGTTGGGTCATAAGCATGGGATTATTTTGGGAAATTCAGTTGGATTGATTGATTCTGATTATCAAGGAGAATTATTAATTTCTTGTTGGAATCGTGGCAAAGCAACATTTACTATAGAGATTGGAGAACGCATCGCGCAATTAGTATTAGTTAAAATTGCTCAAGCTGTTGTAGATGTGGTAGATGATTTTTCGACCAGCGAGCGAGCAATAGGTGGTTTTGGACATACAGGTAGATTATAAATTGGCTGATTTAAATAATTTAATTAATTCAGAAATTTTTAGAGCTTATGATATTCGAGGAATAGTCGATCAAACTCTAACAGAAGAAAGTGTATTTTTAATTGGTAAAGCAGTAGGTACTAAGGCTTTATTATCAAGCAATCAACAAGATCAAAAATCAATTAATGTAATAGTTGGTAGGGATGGTCGTTTATCTGGAATTAGATTAATCAATAAATTAAAACAAGGAATTATATCAACCGGTTGCAATGTAATAGATCTTGGTTTGGTTCCAACTCCGGTATTATATTTTGCTGCAAATGTTTGGAATATTAATTCTGCAGTTATGTTAACAGGTAGTCACAATCCACCTAATTATAATGGTTTAAAAATTATTTTGTCAGGGCAGGCGATTTATGGTGAGCAAATTTTAGAGTTGAAAAATTTAATTACTGAAAATAAACTTGTTACAGTAACTGGTAATAATGTTGGAAAAATTGTTGAAAAAGAAATAATCGACGAATATGTTCAGTATATTGTTAGTAATATTAACGTTATTAGAAATAAAAAATTAAAAATGGTTATAGATTGTGGTAATGGGGTAGCTTCTGTTGTTGCGGAAAAATTATTTACCGCATTAGGGATAGATTGTATAACGTTATATTGTGAGGTGGATGGAAATTTTCCTAATCATCATCCAGATCCTGGTGATCCTAAGAATCTAAAAGATTTGCAACAAGCTGTGTTAAATAATAAAGCTGATTGTGGCGTTGCATTTGATGGTGATGGCGATAGATTAGGTGTAATTGATGATCAAGGTAATATTATTTGGCCAGATCGATATTTGATGTTGTTTGCTAAAGATATTTTATTAAATAGATCTGCAAACTTAGGATCAGTAATTATGTATGATGTAAAATGTACTAATCATTTACATGAGATTATTGTTAAAGCTGGTGGTAAGCCATTAATGTGGAAAACAGGACATTCGTTAATTAAAGCTAAAATGCAAGAAACCAATGCAGTACTTGCTGGAGAAATGAGTGGTCATGTGTTTTTTAAAGATCGTTGGTTTGGTTTTGATGATGGATTATATACAGCAGCTAGGTTGTTAGAATTAATTGCTTCTTCCGAAAAAACTTTATACAGTATGTGTCGAGAGTTGCCAGAAAATTGTTCTACTCCTGAGCTCACGATTCAGTCTAGCGAAACTGCAAAACATAATATTATAAAAAAATTAATTGATATTGTGCATGAAAAAACTGCACAAATAACTACGATTGATGGTTTACGTTTAGATTTTGTTGATTGTTGGGGATTAGTTAGATCTTCGAATACTACTCCAAATTTAATTGCTAGGTTTGAGGCAATTGATTTGGTAAGCTTAAGTAGAGTTAAAAAAATTTTTAAAGATTATTTATTAGCAATAGATGCTAGTTTAATAATTCCATTTTAGGATCTTAGGGGTTGTGCAATGAACTCTTACTTTTAAACGAGCGTTTGTTTGAGCGTAGCTCGTGTACGTGAGTGAAAAAAGTAAGAGTTCTTTGCGCAATCCATTAAGTCCATTACTGAACAGGATCTATGAGATATGCGTCATAACGGTAGAAATAATACTGATTTACGGTCAATAGTAATTACCACTAATTATACTAAATACGCAGAGGGTTCAGTATTAGTCGAATATGGTGATACAAAGATTTTGTGTAATGCAAGCGTTATTCAGGGAGTACCAAAATTTCTAAAAGGGCAAAGTCAAGGTTGGGTAACTGCAGAATATGGTATGTTACCACGAGCCACACATGATCGTCTTCAACGAGATGCATCAAGAGGTTCTATACCTGGTCGTACTATGGAGATCCAAAGATTAATTGCAAGATCATTAAGAGCGGCAGTAGAATTAACGGCATTACCTGAGTATACGATAACTATTGATTGTGATGTAATTCAAGCAGATGGTGGTACAAGGACAGCAAGTATTACTGGAGGTTGTATAGCTCTTTATGGAGCAATACAGTATATGCAAAAAAAGGGTTTAATATTATCTTCTAAAAATCCATTTAGAGATTTAGTAGCTTCAGTATCAGTTGGAGTCTATAAAAATGAAGTAATTTTAGATTTAGATTATTTAGAAGATTCTAATGCTCAAACTGATTTAAATGTTGTCATGAATGGAACAGGAAAATTTATAGAAATTCAAGGTACAGCAGAATCGAAGGCATTTTCTATGGAAGAATTAACAGAAATGTTAGATGTAGCTAAGAGTGGTATAAATACTTTATTTTCTAAACAAAAATTATCTTTAGGTATTACATAAGCAGGTAAAAAAATAAAATATGAACAAACCATTATGGATCAGTTTAATTTTAACAATATTATTTGTAGGATATTTTGCTGAGCGAAAATTAAATGTACATGTAGGGGCTAATCGTCTTTCAGAAAAATTTGTGAGAGTCGCCAACAAGAGTGAAGCTGGTTTATATGCAAAACGTAGAAGGTTAGATCCAGCATTTAGTAGAAAACACATTGTTCCAACAAGTTTGTTAGAAATTGATATTGTTATACCTGTAGTAGAAAAAGATTTAGAAACAGTTGTTTATACAATAGAAAGTGTCAGAAAGCTTGTTAATCATAAAATAGGTAAAATTTATTTAGTTGCACCAAACAAACAAAAGATTAAAAATTTTGCAGATGCTTATGGATGTGAATTTATTGAAGAAGATACAGTTTTACCAACAGTAAAAGTTAAGAAATTTGGTGGTTGGATTGTTCAACAGTTTATTAAATTAAATGCAGATCAATTTGTTCAAAAAGATCATTATTTAGTTGTTGATGCTGATACAATCTTTTTACGACCAGTGATTTTTGTAAGAAAAGATGCCTACTTAATAAATGTTCATTGGGACTGTTGTCAATTTCGTAAACGAGTTACCTCAAAATTTTTAAACAATAAAAAAGTGTATAGGTATGATTTTGTTTCGCATCATATGCTGTTTTCAAAAAAAATTTTAAAACAAATGAAGGCGCATATAGAGAAAATTCATGGCGACACTTGGGATAATATTTTTTTAAAAGCATTTACCGAAGATAAGTCTAATGTAAGTGGTTTTTCAGAATATGAACTTTATATGACATACTTAACAGAATTTACTAAAGAAAAATTTAGATTTGTAAGTAATGCTAATATTACAGTTCATCGCAATCTTCTTGGAAATATAGACAAAATTATGCAAGCTTATGCTAATGATTATAAAACCATAAGCTTGCATAGTTTTATTCAATTTTAGTATTTAAGGAACGCATAGCTTTTAGTACCATTAATGCTTCATGTAATTGATAATCTTTATTTATTAATGGCACTTTATTTTTAGTTGATCCTTTAGGATCTTCTATTGTGATTGTTGAATCGGTATTGTTATTTGAACGTCTATCTGTATCTGCTTCTGCATTGTTACGTAATAAATGTCCTTGTAAATCAGACTCTTTAAGAGACGCCATGTCTTGTTCTTTATTATCTATAGGAACAGATATATTTTCTACTAATAGATCTGGGGTTATACCGGTTGCTTGTATAGATCTTCCAGCAGGTGTGTAATATAAAGCGGTAGTTAATTTTAAACCACGATTTTCTTTTAACGGTAATACTGTTTGTACTGATCCTTTACCGAATGATTTTGTTCCTAGAATAATTGCTCGTTTATGATCTTGTAAAGCACCAGCCACAATTTCTGAAGCAGATGCTGATCCACCATTAATTAATACAACTATTGGTAAATTATTTAAAATATCTTTACCTTTAGCATATTCTTTAATTTCAGATTTTGCTAAACGTCCTTTGGTGTACACAATTAAACCATCATAATTTAAATGATCTTTATCTAAAAAAGTATTGGCTATTGCAACTGATGATTCGAATATTCCTCCTGGATTATTTCTTAAATCCAGGATTAAACCACTTAAAGAATTACCGACAGTTTTTTTAATAGTTCTTAATTGTCTAATAACTTCTTCACCAGTATCGTTTTGAAATTGTGAAATTCTTAAATAAGCATTATTGTTTTCTAAAATTTCATGACGGACGCTTTGTACATTAATTACATCGCGTATTACAGTAATTTTTAAAGGTTTGGCACTTTGTTTTCTTAATATAGTTAGTTCTATGCTTGTGCCTGGTTTTCCGCGCATTAAATCTACAGTCTCGCGTAGAGGCATACCACGTATAGCCGTATCATTTAAACGAATTATTAAATCTCCAGCTTCAACTCCTGCTCGTTTAGCTGGGGTGTCATCGATTGGAGTTATAACCCTAATAAAACCATCTTCTAAGGTAACTTCAATTCCTAATCCACCAAATTTGCCAGTAGTGCTTACTTTTAAGTCGGCAAATTCATCTTTATCTAAATATGCAGAATGAGGATCTAACCCTGATAGCATACCGCGAATGGCATTATTAAATAACACAGAATCTTCAATAGGATTAACGTAGTAATTTTTAATATTTTCTAATACAGTAGTAAATCTTTGTAGATCATCTATGGGTAATTTATTAGTTGTTGTATGTTTGTCTGCTGCATAGTTCGTCGTAGGTATTATAAATAATATTTGTAGGAGAGTGATTAAAAGCAATTTTTTAGATCTATGCATATTTAGCTTATTCCCAATTAATTTATCTTGTTCGTAAATTATAAACCTTAAATCTATTCGACGCGAAAAAATTTCTAGGTAGCTAGAGGTTTTTTACTGCATAGTATTGAGATCATATCCTAAAGGTATTTTTAGAGGCTGCACATGATAGATAGTATTGCCAATGTGTTTTTAAATTTAACGCGCGATCAATTCATAATACCATTAATAATATTAGGGTATATTTGGATAGATCGTGATACTTTTTATCATGCAACATGCTTAATACTGGTAAGTATGATTTTCAATTGTGCGTTAAAAGTTACTTTTCAAATTCCATTATCAGCAGTAATTGGTAAAGAAGGGTTTGCATTTCCAAGTGGCCACATGTTATCAGCAACAATATTTTTTGGTTGGTTAGCTTTCAGGGGCAGTTCGTTTGCTATACGAACATTAATTATTGTTCTTCTTACTGGAATAGGTTTAAGTCTAATACATTTTCAATATCATAATTATTATGATGTGTTAGGCGCAATATTTTTTGCGCTGCTGCAAATGGTTGCGTATTATCAGATAGCAACCAAAAAAAATTCAATATTACGATGGGTTACAATCTTTGTTAGCACTATTTTAGTAATTTATATCTATTTAAAATTCAAACAAATTGGTAGCCATATTTGGATGGCATATTATGCTCTAATCGGATTTATTTCAGCAGAAAAAATATTTCTTCTCGTGAATATGCCTGGCAGTATACTAGAAAAAATAATAAGGACCATAATTTGTTTTAGTAGCGTGTTTGGTATTGTATTTATTTTTTCTAATGAGATATTTATTAACTTGCCAATATTTATAGCTAATCTAAAGTGGTTGTTGATAGGTTTTGTTGTTCCTTATACAAGTCAATTAACATGGGAAAGTAAAGGCCAGAAATATTCTCATTTACATTAGATATCTATAGGAGCTAATAAATTATTCCCAGTCATCTCAGATGGCTTATCTATATTTAATAATGCTAAAATTGTTGGGGCTATGTCTTGTAAGCTGCGATGTTTTAAGACATTTAATTTTACTTTTTTAGTGCCAAAATATATAAAAGGAACAGGCAAATTAGTATGGGCAGTTAGTGCCTGTTTATTTTTGCTATCATACATTAATTCGGCGTTACCATGATCAGCTGTAATAATTAAATCAATATTGGTATCTCGAATGGCTGTTATAATTTTTCCTAAACAAGCATCTAAAGTTTCTATAGCAGCAATAGTGGCTAGCATATTGCCAGTGTGCCCTACCATATCTGCATTAGCAAAGTTACATGCAATAAAAGAATATTTTTTTTGGTGAATGGCTTTTATAAGCTCATTAGTAATTTCTACAGCACTCATTTCCGGGGCTAAATCATAAGTTTTAACTTTAGGAGATGGTATTAAAATTCTATCTTCTAGCGGGAAACAAATTTCTTGTCCACCGTTAAAAAAAAACGTTACATGCGGATATTTTTCTGTTTCTGCAATTTTTAGCTGACTTAAATGCTTCGATGCAAGATATGCGCTTAATACGTTATTTAGTTTCATGGGAGGGAACACTATATCAGCAGCTATATCATCGGCATATTTAGTAAATGTAACTAATTTGATTACAGGAAAATGTTTTCTAATAAAATCAGGAAAATTTATATTAACTAGAGCATTGCATAATTGGCGTGTCCTATCTGTTCTAAAATTATAGAAAATTACCAAATCTCCATTATTTATTACAGGTGACTGCTTAATTTTAGTGGGTGACACAAATTCATCTGTTTCTAAACGATTATAGGCTTGTTGCAAACCATCTAATGCGGTTTGGGCGGTAAAATCTGCTATCCCACTAGTTAATAAATCGTAAACTTTTTTAGTTCTTTCAAATCTATTATCTCGATCCATAGCAAAAAAACGACCAGAAATACTAGCTATGGTTGCATTGGTTTTTTCTAAAGTAGCTAGGTATTTTGCAGCACTTTTTGGTGGAGTATCTCTGCCGTCTAAAAATGCATGTACTAAAACATTCGACTTGTTAGTATTGTGCATATCGATCATTTGTAATAAAGCGTATAAATGTGAGTCGTGGCTATGGATACCACCATCGGATAATAATCCTAAAATATGGATATTTTTTTGTTGCTTTATAGCAACTTTTATGTTGTTTAATAAAATTTGATTATTAAACAATGTTTTATTAGATATAGATTTATTAATTCTAACAAAATCTTGTTCAATGATTCTGCCGGCTCCTATAGCTGCGTGCCCAACTTCTGAATTACCCATTTGCCCATCAGGCAACCCTACACTGTAGCCGCTAGCATCTATATTTGTTGTTATGGCGTTTTTAAGCAAATTATCCCAAATAGGAGTATTGGCAGATGCTATGGCATTATAGTTTTTTTCGATATTTTCTCCCCAGCCATCTAAAATTATTAATACCACACTAGACTTTAAAGAGCTTTTATTGTGTTTTGTCATGTAAATTATGCTAGCATATGAGCATTGGAATTAAAAAGAGAAATATATAGTTATGGGTAATGGTATTATAAATTTTATAAATCACAACATTGTGTTGAGCGTTATTTTTGGTTTGGTGGTTGTGGCTTATGTATCGTTTGAGTTGTATACATGGCTGTCTGGCAACAATATAGAAAATAAAATTTCTGTTACACAGTTAACGATGTTATTTAATCATAATAATGCCTTAGTTGTTGACATAAGAACAACAGATAATTATCAGGCTGGTCATATAATCGATGCTGTTAATATTGCAGCACTTGATTGTAACAGTCAGCATAAATTTATTAAGTCAAATTCTGGACGCCCAATAGTCATCGTAGATGAATATGGTAAAAATGCAGCATTATGTGCATCTCATTTATATAAATCTGGAATTAAAGAAGTTTTGTATTTGCAAGGAGGCTTAACAGCCTGGAGAACTGCAAATATGCCATTAGTTACTTCTAAAAATAATATCAATAATTCTAAATTAGAAAAGATAGTTATTTATAGTAAAGATTCTTGCCCATATTGTTTGAGTGCTAAAAATTTATTGCGTAGCAAGGGGTTTGTTTATAAAGAAATTAAGGTTAATAGTGCAGATACAAAAGAATTTGCAGAAATGGTACAATTAAGTGGTGGTCTTAAAGCTGTGCCACAAATTTTTATTAATAAGCAACACATTGGTGGTTTTGATGCCTTAAAGGCTTTGAACGACAAAGGTGAATTAGAACAAATGTTAAAAAATATTTAAAGATGTGCTAAGTTTTAAATAGATTTCTAGGAAAATGAAAATAGTGGATATGCACTATTGATGTTTAGTTAAAATTTAAGTGAGGGTAAGTATTATGAAAGATTTTAAAAGTATAATGGGTAAAAAAGACGATAAAGACAAGAAAGATAAAGATAAAAAAGATGTTCAAGTATCTGTTAGTTCGCCAAAGAAAGAAATTAATATTAACCAAAATTCAGATGCTGTTAATAAAGAAACCCAGGAACCAGCTAACTTAACTATTCATAGTATTTTTGTGAAAGATATTTCATATGAAGCTCCATCGACTCCACAAGCATTTTCTTTATCTTGGGAACCACAAGTAAAATTTGATATTCAAGTTATGCGTAGAGCTATGGATCAGCCAGAAGGTTTACATGAAGTGGTTTTACATACGACAATTTCTACAAAATTAAAAACAAAAAATGCAAATGGTGCAACTCCTTCAGAAGAACAAGAAATAGTGGCATTTTTAATTGATATTAAGCTTGCAGGTATGTTTACTGTTAAAGGATTGCACGATGCACAGTTAGATAGAGTATTATCAACTACAGCCCCTACAATTCTATTTCCTTATGCTGCAGAAACTGTTGCATCTTTGGTAACAAGAGGTGGTTTTCCTCAATTTATTTTGCCACCAATTGATTTTGCAACATTATATCAGCAACGTTTAGATAGTCAGAAAGCCGATGCTGGTAAACCTCAAGCTAATAAAGATGGCGGTGCTACAGTAAATTAATATTAGTTATTAGAAACTGTGCAAAGAACTTTGCACAGTTTCTTAGTTTAAAGAGTTAAGAGAATTTATGATAGCAGTACTTGGAGCAGGGACGTGGGGAACGGCATTAGCCATAGTATTGGCTAAAAATCGTCCCCAAGAAAAAGTATTATTTTGGGGACGTAGTAGCTATACCAAATATCTTCCTGACATTAAGCTTCCAGATAATATTGAGTTTACTACTGATTTATTATCAACAGTTAAATTAGTTAATGATTTATTAATAGTAGTTCCTAGTTGTGCTTTTACAGATTTAATACACCAAATAGCCCCACATGTAACTCATCATAGAATAGCATGGGCGACAAAGGGGTTAGACACTAAAACTCACAAATTTTTTAGTCAAATTATAACTGAATTATTAGGAGAAAATTTTCCTATTGCAGTTCTATCTGGCCCTAGTTTTTCTAAAGAAGTTATTAATGGTTTACCGACGGCAGTAGTTGTTGCTGTTCAAGAGAAAGAAATAGATCAACTGTTTGCAAATGATTTAATTAGAAGGCTACACTCTAGGACTTTTAGAGTGTACGCAAATAATGATTTAATAGGAGTACAGTTAGGTGGAGTTTTTAAAAATATTTTAGCAGTTGCAACCGGTATTTGTGATGGATTAGGATTTGGGGCTAATACAAGAGCTGCATTAATTACTAGAGGTTTAGCTGAAATATTGCGGTTAGCAGATAAATTAGGGGCTAAGCGCCAGACATTAATGGGTCTATCTGGTGTTGGTGATATTTTTTTTAAGTTGTTCAGACAATCAATCACGTAATCGTAGGTTTGGTCTACTACTTGCAAGTGGTAACACCATTGAACAGGCAAAATTGCAAATTGGTCAAGCCATAGAAGCTGTGGATAATATACAAGCATTGTATCAATTAGCGATTGATAGTAATGTGGATATGCCCATAGTTGCATCAACTTGGCAAATACTTAATAAGAATATATCTTTGCATCAAGTTGTGGAAGATTTATTGACTAGAGAACAACAAATAGAGCATGTTTAAAAAAAACTAAAAAAATGTTTTAAAATGAGCTATCCTTCAAATTAGAGGGAATTATACTATTTATTTTATACTAATTATTTTATACTAATTTTAACAATAGGCACTAAGGAGAAAATTTCATGAAAGGTTTATTAAGCATAGTACTTGTTTCTTTATTAACTATATCTTCTATTTCATTAGCAGGTTGCTGTTGCCAACCACATGGTCATCATAAACATCACCATGAACACAGCAAAATGCATCATGAACA
>CAIJNR010000041.1 GCA_903822055.1 uncultured Francisellaceae bacterium
GGTGCGCAGCACCGGGTGGATGCTTTCTTTGACATTTAATGGGTTGGCTTATTATGTTGTGGTTTTGATGCGTCTGACGGTTCTGTTTTTAGACTTTCTTTTGTAGATTGTATTTTTTCCATTAGTGTAGCGTGTGCTGCTTGCTTAATTTCAGCAGACATAGTTGAAACATTGATTGTATCCTTTGCAACCTTATTGTGTTCATCAATTAATTCTTTTACCTTAGGATCTCCACCTTTATAATTAATCTCTACACAACGTATTTTTTGTAAATCTGAACCTATCGGATCTTTGAGCTTTTCATTAAGGTTGGAATGAAACTTCTCTAAAATATCTAATAAATCTTTATCTTCAAAGTGAGATATAGTTACATTAATATTTTGCTCGTTATCTTGATTAGATTTTGATACACCTTCTAAAAGCAATACTACACCTTTTTTTGCAGCTGGAGACATTTCACCATGAATTTGAGCTTTATTTGGTGCTGATGGATCATCGCCATCAAATTTCATTATACCATTCTCATATAGCTCACTAATTTCTTTAGAGCTTCCAGTTATGTGGTCAACTTGATAATGCGCTTTAATATTTTTTTCTTCATCACCATAATGTACATATGATCCATCACTTAATTTAGGACTACTAAATCCTAAATTATCCAACAATCCTTTTTTAGTTTCGATTTGCTGATTTTGTGGCTTGGGTGCCTCACCCTGCACTAGTTCTATAGTAGGAAATTTACTTGCAACTTCTGGTTCGGTTTGGGTAGATTGAGAATTTATCAGATCGTACTGCTCTAGTTCTTGAGCTACTTTAGCCAGAGGTGACCGTGGCTTTAATCCTTGTTTTACTGGTACATCTTTAGTTTTTTTAGATATATCCTTACCTAGATCTTCTTGATCTTCTTCGCGTAGCTCTTCAGCTACTTGCGCCAATGGTGAACCTTGCCTTGATTGTTGTTTTACTGGTACATCTTTAGTTTTTTTAGATACCCTATCTTCTTGATCTTCATCAGTAAATCTAGGACTATTTGCAACAGGTGTTTTAAGTCCTGCTTCGAGTGGTTTCGTTTGTAGTTGATCTGTTTCTGCTTGTTTTAATGCTCCTGTATATGATAACAGATCTAATGATGACTCTATATTCACTATATGCTTATCATTTAAGTAGACGCCAGCATTCCTTATGGTAGGTAATCGATTTTCTATATAGCTTTTTTCCATTTTTCCAGAACGAATGTGTTCTTCGATTTCTTCTATTGCTTTTACTGCAGCTTTAGCATTATCTGTCGGTATTATTTGTATATTACCACCAATATTAGAATGCAACTGTTTGTTTAGTTTATCGCAATTATCTATTATAATATCTTTGGCCTGCTCTTGAGGTGTTTTATTAGGTGCATGTCCACTCATGCATCATCACATTATGTTTATTATTTTAATTATACTCACAAGTTAATTTTAGACGATTTATTTATAGAAAAACAAACATTTAAGCTATGCACTACTTAATATTTGGTGCAGCAAAATGCCAATCTAAAACCCTAGATAATTCCAATAACACTGCATGTCCCCTAATAGTAGTACCTTTAGAGTTTATATATGGACTCGACACTGCAATACCCGCTCTACCTGTTGCAACTGCAACAATTAACCCAGAGACCCCGCTTTTGGCCGGCAATCCAGTTTTAACTAAATGCATACCAGATTCATTATATAAACCACAGGTAGCCATAATGGCTACTACTTGATTGCTAGTATCTTCGGAAATAATCCGCTTACCATCTGGTGCTAATCCACCATTTGCCAATATCATTGGCAAATATGCTGCTTGTTTAACATTTAACTGAAAAGAACATAACATAATATATGGTATTAATACTTCTTCTACTTCACCAACTAATACTCCAGTGCTTTTCATGAGATATGCTAATGAACGATTACGATCACTATGTTTCAACTCAGAATTAAAAACACTATCATTAAATGTGATTTTTTCTCCAAATAATTTCTTGGTCCAATTATGTACCCACTCTTTTTGCTCGGAAGGATTACCTGGGATCCTACTACTTAATGATATAGCCCCTGCATTAATCAATGGATTAGATGGTACTGGACCATATTGATCTAAGTGCCGAATCGACGCAAAAGATTGTTCTGATGGTTCCACTTTAATCCAAGAAAAAACCTTGCTAGCACCAAATTCTTCCATCAAACCAATAAGTAATACTAATTTAGAAACACTTTGCACAGTAAACAAATAATCTGCATTATCTCCAGACGTAATTAATTCTCCACTAGATAATAAAATAGCTGCACCTAAATAATTAATATCTACGTTTGTTAACTCTGGAATATAATTAGCAATTCTTCCGCCATTAATGTGTCTACTATTAGCTACGGATTTATCTAAAGCTTCTGTGATGGTTTTTATTAATTTTGTATCGTTATCTATCATTCAATAATTTCCTATCGCGTTGTTGCATAAATATGCAGTTGCACCAAAGCAATATTTTAGTAAGAATGTAATCTTAAACAATAATATTATTTTTAGAGAGATTGACATGTCTTACAAATTAAGAAATAACCGTCGCCATAAATTTAAAAAAACGGGATTCCATTATTCTTTGGTTATCGCCAGAAATTATTAAAGCATGGCACACCAATAAAAACAAGCCAAAACAACAAGGCAGATAGGGCCATCCAGCAAACAGTTGATTTGCTAATTTTTATATGTTTTCACGACAATGCCACTATTTCTTATATGTTAGGTAATATTCGTTTGGGACCATCAACGAAATTGTCTTTTCCATCTGAACAATAAGTGCTTGAGGTAGCTGTATATTGGATCTCTAAATTTTTCAAATTATCTATAATATCATTATAATTATTTACAGATGTATCGTATCCTTCTTGGGCTTGATCATTTTCAAAATGACCTCCACGTGGAGTTAAAGGTTGGGATATACATTCTCCAATAAAACCTATATCTCTATTTAATAAAAACTCTGTTACTGAAGGTTTTTGGCATTTTGCCAAATCAATGTTCTTATCTATAACTTGTTGATTACCATTTTGTACTATGGTTTCATAAGTGAATAAAATCCGACCAGGACGATTCATAAAAGTATTATTTCCATTTTTCATTTTTATTTCCAAATTAGAGGTAATATTATGTATAAATGTAATGAAAAAATTATTAAAAATAAAGTAGGTCTTTTGAAGGTTCTTCAATAATAATGCTTGCAGCTATAAATTATTTAGTTCCTAATATTACTTTCATCAATTATAATGGGCTTGTGAATATCGGTGTTAAATATCCTGCACACAATATTTCTTATTTATAGCTTTATACCTAACAAGAGCTCTTTTTAGTTTGCTTGATAATTGATCATCTTGTTTATTTTTTAACAATTCTTGAATTGTCGATATTTTTGCTATTGAATTTTTGCAACGTTTATTTGCTAATTGTGTAGAAGTTAATTTTTTTCTTGATTTTTTGACCAGGTTTTCTGATTTTTCCTGCAATTGTTTTTTTTGTATTGGTAAATTAATGTTGTATGCTCTTTTTTGATTGCTGCTATAAGATTTTAATAAAAACACTTTCTCTTCCGTCATTTGTTGACCACGCAAAATCCCTGTATTTAAACTAGCCATATAATTGCAAGGATGAGCGTAATAACCAACCGAACCATTTGCAGCTTTGCAACGATACGCAAAACTGGCAGCAGTTGCATATATTTGGTTTGCATATATCATGCATAATAAAATTAATATTGATTGTTGCATAACAATCTTTTAACAAATAATTTGCCAAAAAAATATCAATAAATATCTAAAAAATTTATTGATATTAAGGCAAACGCATCTAAATGCCAAAGAAAGCATCCACCCGGTGCTACGCACCGACCTCCTTCGCAGACGAAGGAGGTGATTGTCTATAACAAAAATGCTATTAATGCCAGATATATAATCTAAAAACTTAAATAGAGATAATTACCTTGCAGATTTAGAGATCTATGTATTAAGGTTCAATAATAAAGATATAAAATATAACATTAAACATGTGGTTACTTACTATTATTAGTAAAACCATATTGAATTTATTAAGACAATCACCTCCTTCGTTTTCGAAGGAGGTCGGTGCGTAGCACCGGGTGGATGCTTTTGGCTTTTCGGTATATTTATTTAAAAAATTCTATTATTGCTTTTAAGAATCTAGCTGCTTGGCCACCAGTTACCGCTCTATGATCAAAAGTTAATGAAAGAGGTAACACATAACTAATAGTAGCTGCACCATCTAATACCACCATAGCTTGCCGCAAACTACCAACAGCTAAAATCCCTACCATAGGTGACACAACTACAGGTACCGCATAACGCCCAGCAAATTTTCCAAAATTAGATAAAATAAATGTCGCATCTTGTAACTGTTCTGGAATAAGGCTTCTTGTTTTTATTTGTTGAATCAATAAGTTTAATTCAGTACGCAAATTGTCTGAAGACTTAGATGCAATCTTTTTTATAACTGGTACAAATAATCCTTCTGGACTATCGATGGCAATTCCTAAATTAACATTCGTAAATATTTTTTGTTTAAAATTATGGTTATCATATCTAATCCAAGAATTAATAGCAGGCTCTTTCGTACAACTGTATGCTATTGCTTGAATTAAACTAACCGTAATATCAAATTGAACATCATTTTTATAATCAGGTAAAATTAAATCTTCAAAAATAGTGGCTGGAACAACTTCATTGTGAGATTTTTGCATAGCAAGTGCCATTGTCCTGGCAGTTTGATGTAATGTTATCCATCCATCTGATACAGTATTATTAACATTATTGCTAATACTTATAGAAGAAGCTTTTTGAACATCATCAATTGTTATAGTATTACCTTCACCTGTTGGAGTTATCTGATTAATATCCAATTGCAATTTTTTAGCTAAAGCTCGAACTGCTGGTACTGCTTTAACATTATTATCAACAATTTTGTTACCAAGTGTAACATTTATTTCTTGTAAAATATGATCAGTTACCTGCATCTTACCCACTACAGTACCAGCATCAACTGCTTCTGTGCTTACTTCGGTTCTAAAAACCACTAAAACTTGCCCTATACGAGGTAGATCTCCAGGTTTAAAACATAGTTGCTCTACAACACCATCACATGGAGATGGTATATCAATTACGGCTTTTGCTGTCTCTACGGATAATAACAGTTGATCTGTTTTTATACTATCACCAACATTTACATGCCAAGCAATTATTTCTGCATCTGGCAGGCCTTCTCCTAAATCTGGTAATTTAAAATTAAAAATAGTCATGCGTCTCTCTCTAACTTTTCACTAAATAACTATAATATCAAATAATAATTTTTAGGTATAAGATTAATATTTCAAAACTTCTTTAACTGCAGTTAAAATTCGATCTACGCTAGGCATGTATGCTCCTTCCAACCTGTATGCTGGTATAATAGTATCATATCCAGTTACTCTTTTTATCGGTGCTAATAAACTGGTTAATCCTTGATCTGCAATTCTTGCTGCAATTTCCGCACCAACTCCACAAGTTTGAGGTGCTTCATGAATGATTACACATCTACCAGTTTTAGCAACTGATTGCAAAATAGTTTCCATGTCTAATGGTTTAATCGTTGCTACATCAATAACTTCGGCACTAATATTATTCTTAATTAATTCGCTAGCTGCCATCATCGTTTCTTGAATCATGGCTCCCCAACTTATTAAAGTGACGTCTGTTCCTTCTTGCAAAATAAAACATACATCTAACGGCAACGCCTTACCATCATCATTAATATCTTGTTTAAATAATCTATACAACCTGGTTGGCTCTAAAAAAACAACCGGATCTGGATCAAAAATAGAGGCTAATAATAATCCATAAGCTTTAGCTGGAGAAGAAGGAATTACTACTCTTATACCTGGAATATGCGCCAAAATAGCTTCGGTACTTTCGGAATGATGCTCTGGTGCATGTATACCGCATCCATACGGAGCGCGGATCACTATTGGGCAAGATAATCTACCTCTTGTTCGATTACGCATACGAGATGCATGACTTATAATCTGATCTAATGCTGAATATAAAAATCCCATAAATTGAATTTCTACAATCGGCCGCAAGCCGCCAGCTGCCATACCAACAGCCATTCCTGCCAACATATTTTCCGCTAATGGTGTATCTAAGACTCTATCTGGAAATTTCCCTTGTAAGTCTACAGTTGCTCTAAATACTCCACCATTTTTTCCAACGTCTTCACCAAAAACTATAATTTTGTCATCTTGTTGCAATGCAAAATGTAAGGCTTTATTTATAGCATCAATTAATGTAACAATCATAATAAGGTGTCTTTTTGGATTTTTAATTCTTTAGGTAATTTGTGATATAAATAATCAAACATACTATTAGCGATGTTTTTAGCAGGAATTGCTAAATAATTATTAACTGCAATTTCTATGGCAGCCTTACATTGCTCTTCAATTTTTAAATCATCTGCTTCAGTAAATTGATATTGTTGTTGTAAAAACACTTTTAATCTAATTAATGGATCGGTTACTAAATATTGCTGGCTTTCCTCGTCAGTTCGATAACGGCTAGCATCATCTGCTGTTGTATGATTATTCATACGATAAGTTAAAGCTTCTATTACACTTGGACCATTGTTAGTACGTGCTTTGTCTATCGCAACAGCTAACCTACTTTTTAATGCAAAAATATCATTACCATCTACTTGCTCGCCAACAATACCAGCTGCAATACCTTTTTGTGCTAAAGTCTCTGCTTTGGTTTGCATGGTTTGAGTAGTTGAAATTGCAAATTTATTATTAATTATTACAAATACTACTGGCAAATTCCAAACTTTAGCTATATTTAACGCTTCATAAAAATCCCCTCTCGAGGTACCACCATCTCCAACTGTCGTTACTACTACACTTTTAAGCTTTTGATGTTTAACAGCAAATGCGGCACCTACTGCATGCAAAGTTTGACTAGCAATAGGTACACAAATCGGAAAATCGTGAGGCACATGTTTAAAATTACTACCATCTGGATCGCCACCCCAATATGCTAAAATTTCTTCCATCAATACTCCGCGCCATAACATAGTACCTAAATCTCTATAATATGGACAAAAAATATCTTGGTCTTGCATACTACTACCAATAGCAACACCTATTGCTTCGTGCCATAAACATGATGGATACGTACCTAATTTGCCGGTTTTTTGTAAATTAATGGCTTTAGCATCAAATAATCTAGTTTTTTTCATGCAGATATAAATATTAATTAATTCTTGATGATTTTTAATAAATTTTGATAAATAAGGATCTGCAGTTAGATCTGAACATAACACACCATGTTCATTTAACATTTGATAAAAATAAATTTCAAAATTTATTTTTTTATGCATAAATTATTTTTTCCATTCTCAATCTTAGTAGTTGCGCAAAGAACTCCTACTTTCTTCACTCGCTAAACTCGCTGCGCTCAAACAAACGCTCGTTTAAAAGTAAGAGTTCTTTGCACAACTCTTTAAGAAATATTTAATTTTTCTAGTGCCATAGCATAAGCAATATTATGAGTATTAATATTTTGTTTAACATGACGATCAAAAACATCCAATAATATATTATAAATGCCATCTACTTTTTGTAAATTTTCTGCCTCACTTTGTAGAAGTACCGGACCAGCTACATAAATTACTCCACCAGCATTAATCACAAAATCTGGAGCATATAAAATACCTTTTTGACGTAAATCTTCGGCATGAGCATCTGCTGCTAATTGATTATTAGCAGCTCCTGCTATAATTTTTACTTTTAATTGACCAATATTTTTAGTGTTTAAGATCCCACCTAATGCACACGGTGAAAACACATCTGCATCTACTTGGTAAATTTTTTCTGGATCTGATATAACCTTAATATCACTAAATTCAGCTTGACAACGATTAATTAATTTGGGATTTAGATCACAAATGCTAATTTTAGCACCCATGCTATGTAATAATTTTACTAAATAATATCCCACATTCCCAACTCCTTGCACAGCAACTCTAATATCTTGCAAATTATCTTGCGCAAATTTAAATTTTACTGCAGCTAAAATACCTTTAAGCACTCCTCTAGCAGTTGCAACTGATGGATCAGAAATAGAATAATTAAATTTAGAAGTGCTAGTTACAAATTTTGTTTCGCTGGCTATATGGTCCATATCATTAACAGTAGTACCGCTATCCACCGCAGTTATATAACGACCATTTAAAGTATTTAAAAATCTTCCAAATGCTTTTAATGCTTTAATTCGATCAAAATTGGCAATATTGTGAGGATGAATTGGTTCAATTAATACCGCCTTACCTCCACCTAATGGTAAATCAGCCATGGCTGATTTAAGCGCCATACCTTTAGCTAAACGCATAGAATCTATTGCCGCAAGATTACTTGCAGCATATGGTAAAAACCTACATCCACCCAATGCTGGACCACGATTGGTGCAATAAATAGCAACAAACCCATTTAAGCCACTATCCGAATCAACCACCGTATGTAATTCTTTGCAGCCATTGTCATTAGCAAATTCTAAAATATCTGTTGATAATTCAAAATTTGGAGGCGCGTTAAATTTTAAGGTTGCTTTGTTTTTAATATGCATAAGATAAAAAATAATTGGTTATTCGCTAAAATTGACGATACAATAACATTATTTATTAAAACAGTAAAAGTTATGTTAACATACCCAAATTTTGATATTCTGGAACAAACTGACGATACAATAACTTTGTTCAGGCACTCAATACAAGATTTTGTCCAGAAAGAAATAGTTCCTATTGCTCACCAAATTGATCAGCTTAATGGCTTCCCTAACGACTTATGGAAAAAATTAGGTTCTATGGGCTTATTAGGTATTACCGTAAGCGAAAAATTTTCTGGAAGTAATTGTGGCTATTTAGAACATGTTATAGCCATGGAAGAAATTAGTCGTGGTTCAGCCTCTGTCGGGTTAAGCTATGCTGCCCACTCAAACTTGTGCGTTAATCAACTTTATCGATTTGCAAATACAGAACAACAAAAATATTTACCAAAATTAATTAGCGGCGAATGGATTGGCGCATTAGCTATGAGCGAAACTAATGCTGGTTCTGACGTATTAAGCATGCAATTAACTGCCACAAACATGTCAGATCACTTTATTTTAAATGGTCATAAAATGTGGATCACCAATGGACCAGATGCCAACCTCATTATTACTTACGCAAAAACTAATTTATCTGCAGGTTCTAAAGGCATTACATCTTTTATTATCACCGATGATTTACCTGGATTCGAACGCAGCCCAAAACTAGATAAACTTGGTATGCGTGGTTCTAACACTTGCGAATTAATTTTTAAAAATTGCAAAGTACCAGCTAAAAACATTTTAGGTGAAGAAAATGCTGGCATTAAAGTATTAATGAGTGGCTTAAATTATGAAAGATTAATCTTAGCCGCAGGCCCAATTGGTATTATGCAAGCTTGTATGGACATAGTGCTACCTTACATTCACGAACGAAAACAATTTGGCCAATCTATTGGTGAATTTCAGTTAATCCAAAGCAAAGTTGCTGATTTTTACACACATTTAAACGCTTCGCGTGCTTATCTATATTCACTTGCAAAACTAGCAGACAAGCAAATACTATCTAATAAAGATGCGGCTAGTGTTTTATTATTTACTGCTGAACACGCTACCAAAATGGCATTAGACACTATACAAATTTTAGGTGCTAATGGTTACTGCAACGAATGGGCAGCTGGTCGATTGCTAAGAGATGCTAAATTATATGAAATAGGAGCGGGAACTTCCGAAATTAGACGCATTATCATAGGTAAAGAAGTCTATACATCCACAAAGGATTAATACATGCCTGTCATAACTACTAAAATTGATACTAATAGCCAAAATTTCAAACAAAGCCAAGCTTATATGGCTAATTTGGTTGATGAATTAAACACTAAAACTAAATCAGTTTTAGCAGGTGGTGGACCTCAAGCTCAGCAACATCATATTAATAAAAATAAATTATTACCAAGAGATAGAATTGCCAATTTATTAGATCCAAACTCATCATTTCCATTTTTAGAATTATCGCAATTAGCAGCTTACGGGATGTATGACGAAACAATTGCTAGTGGTGGCATAATAACTGGGATCGGAATAATTGCTAACACCGAATGTATGATTATTGCTAATGACGCAACAGTAAAAGGTGGTACTTATCATCCAATAACTATTAAAAAGCATTTGCGCGCTCAACAAATTGCTTTAGAAAATCATTTACCATGTGTGTATTTAGTAGATTCTGGCGGTGCTAATTTACCTTTACAAGACGAAGTGTTTCCTGACAAAGAACATTTTGGAAGAATTTTTTTTAATCAAGCACAAATGTCTGCAAAAAACATTCCTCAAATTGCAACAGTTATGGGATCTTGTACTGCAGGTGGTGCTTATGTTCCTGTCATGTGTGATGAATGTGTTATGGTACAAAATCATGCTGCTATTTTTTTAGCAGGTCCACCACTTGTTAAGGCAGCTACTGGAGAACAAGTAACTTTCGAAAAATTAGGTGGAGCCGATGTCCACTGTAGATTATCAGGAGTTGCTGATCACTTAGCGATCGATGAACAACATGCTTTATTAATTACCAGAGATATAATTGCCAACCTAAATAGATCTAAATTACAAAAATCCACAAATACTCTAGCTATGCAACCAGTACAAGATCCTATTTACCCTGCAACTGATTTATACGGAATAATACCAACTGATTCTAGAATAGCAGTTGATAGTAGAGAAATTATAGCTCGAATTGTTGATGGTTCTAATTTCCAAGAATTTAAAGCACTATACGGTAAGACTATAGTATGTGGTTTTGCTCATATAATGGGATACCCTATTGCTATAATTGCTAACAATGGTATTTTATTTAATGAATCAGCAATTAAAGCTATTCATTTTATTGAAATATGCTGTAAACGCAAAATACCTTTACTGTTTTTACAAAACATCACTGGATTTATGGTTGGTAGCCGTGCCGAAGAAGCTGGTATTGCTAAAAATGGTGCCAAAATGGTTATGGCAGTAGCTAATGCATCGATCCCTAAATTAACTATTATTGTTGGTAATAGCATTGGTGCTGGTAATTACAGTATGTGCGGCAGGGCTTATGATCCAAGATTTTTATGGACTTGGCCAAATGCTAAAATTTCTGTCATGGGAGCTGAACAAGCAGCTGACGTTATGTTAGAGTTGCAAAAATCTAAGATCCCAGGATCCGAACATGAACGATTCAAGCAAAAAATTATTAATCAGTACCAACAACAAAGCAGTGCTTATTATGCTACTGCAAGGGTATGGGATGATGGTATTATTGACCCTCTTAATACCAGAATGGTAATAGCATCAGGATTATCTATATGTTCAAATGCTCCAATAGGAGACACAAATTTTGGTATTTTTCGTATATAATTATTATAGGATTATAGAGGTAAGCATTTATGATTATTAAACAAATTAAAAATAAAATAATATATAGCGTCAGCTTAGTGGTATTGACATCAATATCTATTAGTGGCTGTAATAGTTTTTATAAAAACGAATATGTATATTTACCGCCATCAGAAAATCCAGAAGCACGCAATTGTCTATTAGCTTGTCATAATTCTAAAGAAAACTGCGATCACTCCGCGAATAAAGCTTATCAAGAATGCTTAAGAGAAGCAGAATCAAGTTCCATGTTAAATTACACGATCGACTTAAACAATCAAAATACTTCTGTAACTACCAAAGAAGTACGCACTATAGAACAATGTCGTACTTACAGTAAGGGTTGCGAAAGCTCTTACAATGAGTGTTATGTAGCTTGTGGCGGTAAAGTAGAAGTTAATGATTATTCTACAGTAAAATAGTATTAAGATTAAAAATGTACTTTAACCCCTCCTGCCAAGGCAGTATGCTCATACTATCAACTATCCTAGCATAAGTTTCTCTACACAATAATAATCGTGCAGATTCTTCAAAATCTTTGCCAATAGTTTTAAACTATCAAGATCTTGATTATGAATATAATCACTAGATTTAATTGCTCTTAAACCATCTTACCCCGTTTCCTCGAACACTTTGGCAGCAGTTGAACTGCTACTTGTTTTTGAAAGTTTAAATGTATCTACCCTAAAATTTGGAGGAATAATTATTGACTATGTGTCAAAAAAATGGCAGAATTGAGTAATTAAGCTAAATGTATAAAAAAATAATAAATAAGTATAAATATAAAAACAATTGCTGGAGTATTGACAATGCCACATATAACAAATTTGCATAGAGTATCCCATAAATACCTTAATCCATGGTTGGTTGGGGGCCAAGATAGACTTTTAGCAGCAGTATCAAGATTTGTTAGTGACATACCAGAAGGTGCTATATGGCAACAAATGATAGATTTAGACAATAACGCTCCTGAGCTAAAGAAAGAATTAGAAGAAATTAATAAAAGTATGGATTCTATTAAAAATAAAATATTCTGTATGGATCCTCATACTTTTCAGGAGCAAGAAATAAATTTGCAACTTATAAAAGATATTTTATTAGAGTGGACCAAGAAACTGGGTGATCCAGCCGCACCTCTTAATGTAGATCGCTTCGGATTTAACATATATTTAGGGGATAAGCCTATACGTAATATACATAACCAAGATCAAGAAAAGCCGTTATTTTCTTTAATGTATAATGGAAACGAAGTAACCTTAAATTATTTCCAATTATTAATTATTGCTTATAGAAGATTAATTCTTAATGTTCCGGGAAACGCAGATCAAAAACAACAAACTGCTGCTAGTGTTATTGCTAAAATAATTTCTAATCCAGTAGGGATTTGTGTAGGCGGTCAAGTATCTACCATAGCAGAATTCTATATAGATCAAGTTGGAGGAGGAGCTAATGCTCAAGCTAGAGAAGCTCAGATGCTAGCGCGGCTAGAAATGGAGAAACAGGAACGCGAAAAACGATGGAAAATACTACCTACAAATGCAGATTTTCTTTTACATTATTTAATAAATTTTTACTCGCACAACCCAGTCGATGGAAAGATCGGAGTTATCTCTACACCGCAAAATAATAAATTTTTACAAATTTGTTGGGCTATTTTTGAAAAATATACTCAAAAAGATTTAAATAATATAAATGAAGCTAGCGAAGCGATACAATGTATTATGACTTTCACATCTCCAAGAGAACATTTTGGAGGAGAATTTATGACTGATGAGGGAAATATAAATGTTGCTCGTAATAGTCTTGAAGAATATCAGGTTGCTAATAATGGTGGTGGTGATGTACCTGGTTTAAATGCAGAACAAAAAGCGGTACTTGATCAAGTATTTAATCAACAACATCCATTTAGAGCATTAAACCCTCAAGAAAATGCAGTAATAAAACAATTAGTTGTTGATAAAGATCAAATTATTGGTTATGAACCTATTGATGAAGATAATGCATTAGATATATTTCAAACTTTAACTGCTTCGTCCGGGCATTACCTTAAAGACCAGCTTATTCCAGCTACTACGGCAGATGTGCTGGCTAATTATAACGATCCTGATATGCCATTTTTTTTAAGAGCTAATCAAAGAGAAGTAGAAGTTAATAGAGCAGCTTTAGAGGCTGAAAGAGTAAGGTTAAGAAATAATTTATTTGAAGATCAATCTGCTCTTATCTTTGGAAGAGGTAAAAATTATTCTCAATTATTTGATGAAGTATTTTACCCTTATGATTTTATCAATAATCCTTTAGGCAATCGAAGGTTAACCGAGATTTTTAAATCACCTCTTAATCTAGGCTTTCCAGAGGTAAGAATTGATAATAAAGATATTGTACGGGCGCATTTAACTATTGATCCTGAAGATTTACGTTATTTACAAGCAATGTTTCCTGGTATTACCGCTCAAGAAATAGGCTTTTTTAAGCTGTTGAGGGCTAAAAAACATGAAGCAGAAGAAACTACTGCTTTTAGGGACTTAGGTAGGCTTCAAGAAGGAGAATCTGTAGAGTTTTTTAAAATTTTAGACGATATCAAAGCCAGGCAAAGAGTGGAGTTAGCTAGAAAGCCTAACGAAACCGATAGAGAGTTTATGGAACGCAGGAGGAAAGCAGCATCGCCAGAAGCAGAGGCTGATAGAATATTAAAAGAACTATATGGAATAGCCAATGATGGTATCTTTAAAGCAGCAATCGGATTTATAGAAACATACAGACTTGCTCAAGTTAGAATGGATGAAACAATTCCTTTATTATTAAAAGGAGCCGTTTTAAAAGACGTTGGTACTGTAGCTGATTTTCAAATAATGAATGCTAATAATAAGGTTATAGAAATTAAACGCAAATCAGACATGAAGGTTGTTAAAAATATAATATGCGATCTTCTACCAGATCCTACAATAACCGAACAGCAAAAAAGAGATTTAATGAGGAAAGTTTTGGAAGAGCAAAACTTACTAAATGGTTGGGAAGGAGAATTCAAGTATACCATTAAATTTTTAGAAAAAAGAAGGGAGCTAAATGGAGATACAGTAGTTGGAATTATGGAAATGGTGCCAAGAGTTCCAGATAAAGCCATGAAAATGGTAGGTGGTAACGATTATGATTTCAAACCAGATATCAAATCGCCTAAAAACTTCTTACTAATATGCTGGGCGTTAATGGAAGAATATTATAATGTTGATAAAGCTAATTGCGATGATGGTATTAAAAAGATTTTTACTCAAACTGGTCCAAATCAACATTTTGGTAATATAAACCCTGCCGAAGCAAGAAAAGCCTTAGCAGATTATAGAGAATGTTTAAATAACGACGATGGCAATCCTTTTGCATTATTGCACAGAAAAGAAGTAGCTAAACTTGAAGAATGGGGCGTAAACAAAACTATAATTGCTGTTCCAGCGATAGCTGCTATTCCAGTAGTGGTAGTTCCTCAGGTGGCTCCAGTGGCAGCTCCTGTTGTTCAGCCTCAGATTCCTGTTGTTGCTCAACCACAAGTAGTGCTGCCGCCAGCAGCACTACCTGCACAAATAGGCGATGCATTAGCCATCGCAAGTATCGATGCTATTATTGTTAACGTTAATCAATTAGTGCTCAATAAAAAACCTGGTTATTTTGATGATGGTCTTAATGGTGTTAATGTTATTGATTTAGGAATGCAAATTAATAATGTATTTAATGCTATCTCTCCCTTGAGAGTAATACATGCCATGAATGCTGCTGATCACCCACATATAGATGCTATTGAGAATAACATTCAAGCCTTAAAAGATTGGTTCGAAAATATACAACTATTGTTGGGTGGTGGGCAACATCCAGAAATAATGAACATTGAAATGTTGTTAAAACAAAGATTAATTAACTTGGTAATTGTTCCTGAGCGTAACCGTTTAGCGCAAGAAGCAGCACGTCGACAACAAGAAGAAAATACAGCTAGAGCGGAGTTTGGACTACTTGAACAAGCAATTAGAACGTTAATTGCTAACCAAGCATATTATAATGGACTTAATGTGGCTGGAAATATTGCTAACATGCCAACTAATGATGTGTTTAATAGAATTGCTCAAAATATTCCAGCAGGGCAAGTAGCTGGTCAGACTGTTAGAGATAAAGTAGGAATTTTACAAGCTTTATTTGTTAGGTATCAGCAATTTGGTCAACCGCACCAACAAAACCTTGTAAATATTCAAAATGCATTTAAACAAAGTGTGGTAGATATAGTGGCAGCCGAGCGACAACGTTTAGCTCAAGAAGCAGCACGTCGACAACAAGAAGAAAATACAGCTAGAGCAGAGTTTGGACTACTTGAACAAGCAATTAGAACGTTAATTGCTAACCAAGCATATTATAATGGACTTAATGTGGCTGGAAATATTGCTAACATACCAATTAATGATATGTTTAATAGAATTGCTCAAAATATTCCAGCAGGACAAGTAGCTGGTCAGACTGTTAGAGATAAAGTAGGAATTTTACAAGCTTTATTTGTTAGGTATCAGCAGCAGTTTGGTATAGCACATCAAGCAACGCTTACTGGTATTCAAAATACCTTTAAACAAAATGTGGTAGCTATAGTGGCAGCTGAGCGCCAACGTTTAGCGCGAGTAGCGGCCCAACAAGTGGCACCGCCACC
>CAIJNR010000042.1 GCA_903822055.1 uncultured Francisellaceae bacterium
GCTTTTGCAAAATTTTCATTGTTCGCGTTCTGTGGGTAGGGTTTTTAAAATTTATGGAGCATCCTGAATGAATAAAACCTATTGTTAATTAGTTACGCTCTGAATGGTGTATAATAAATTTTAACAACACCTACCCACGTGAATGGGGACTTTTCATTTATATAGCATACCTTCAATACGCATAATAAATTCTTGTCGTTGCCTGTTATAAAAACTATTTAATACTTTCATTTTGGCTTTTAAAAATTGGATCTCTCTTTTGGCCTTAACTAGTTGTTTTCTATACTTAGAATTTTTTTGATATAAACTATGGTAGTCGTGAAAAACCTTAACCTGCTCAGTAGAATAACTATTGGTTTGCTGTTTTGGTGAAGTATCTAGCCTAGATAATCTCCAAAAATTAATAATGCCAGCAATGTTATCTTCTGTAGCATTATCAATCTGATCAGATTGTAGTTCATACAATATTGATAATACTGTTTTAGTAGTTACTAATTTACTATCATCTAACAATTTATTGCATATGTCACACACCCTACTTCGTAAATCCTGCGCTACATCTAAGCCCATGCAAATCTCCTGTTGTATTTTATTATTTTATTTTTTATTATTGTTTTTTTATCAAATACTCTGCATTCACGTTAAATAAGCGTGGCATATTTAAGCGTAGCTTTTAATTATAAACATGGCAAGCATTATGACAGATTCAACTGACTCTTTAATCAAGACATCTCCCTGGTCAATAATTTCAAGCAACTCTAAATCAATAAAATTACTTTTATTGCTAGGAACTACTTTAATATTGTGGTTTTATCCTCAACCAGACGGGGTAACCATAGAAGCTTGGCATTTGTTAACAATATTTATTTGTGTCATATTAGCTATGGTTAGCAAAGTTTTACCAACTGGTAGTCTTGCAATTATTACAATTAGTGTTTGTTGTGCAACAAACACTATATCTCTGGAAAACGCAATATCTAGTTATGGTTCTAAAATAATATGGCTGGTGTTTAGTGCATTTATTTTAGCTAGAGGTTTTACCAAAACAGGTCTTGGTTCTAGAATTGCTTATTATTTCGTATATTTATTTGGTAAAAACACAGTTGGCCTTAGTTATAGTTTAATTATAACCGAATTGTTTTTATCACCTTTAATTCCAAGCAACACAGCTCGTGGTGCTGGGATCATGTTTCCTATAGCTTCTTCTATTTGCAAAGAATATAAATGTAATTCTCTTGGTGGATTCTTAATGAAAATTTGTTTCCATACTAATGTTATAACTAGCGCAATGTTTATGACTGCATCTGCTGCTAACCCACTTATCACATCTATTAGTAAAACATTTGGTTATGAATTAACTTGGTTGGTTTGGGCAAAAACCGCCATACTACCTGGTTTACTATGTTTATTGATATTACCGTTTGTTTTATTTTTATTTTTTCCAGAGGCATTAAAAAAGACTGAAGAAATTCAATTGTTTGCTAAACAACAAATAAAAAACAGTGGTTCTTTAAAACGTGATGAATGGATTATGTTATTCACATTTTTCTTGTTACTTTTTATGTGGGTAGCTGGTAGTTATATAAATATCGATGCTACAGTAAGTGCCTTTATTGGATTATCTATATTGCTACTTACTAATGTTTTAACTTGGGATGATGTAGTTGCTGAAAAAGAAGCATGGAGCACTTTTATGTGGTTAGCCACTTTATTAATGCTAGCAACTAATTTATCTAAACTCGGAATGATTAGCTGGCTGAGCAATCAAATCCATGGACAAATTATGCATTACAGTTGGGAAGCAGGTTTGTTATTATTATCTGTTGTATATTTCTTTGGTCATTATTTATTAGCAAGTTTAACTTCGCACGTAAGCGCATTGTATGCAGCTTTTTGCTCTATAGCTATTTTGTTAGGCACTCCGGCACCAATTGCTGTACTAGTATTTGCTGGAATTTCTAATTTTAGTAGCGGCGTTACTCATTATACAACTGGTGCTGCTCCATTATTTTTTAGTGCTAATTATCTATCTATGCAAAAATGGTGGAAAATCGGATTAACTGTTGGGCTTATAAATACTGCTATTTGGTTAAGCGTTGGTGGCTGGTGGTGGCGGTTTTTAAATATTTGGTAATTATTGGTAATTAATAAACCACGTCTAATAAAATAATGGTTGCGTCTACTTTTAAATTTGTTATTATAAATAAAATTGTTTTTAATCCATTATGGAGTTTATTTATGAAAAAGTTGGTTAATTTATTTAAAAAACCAGTCGTAGCGGCTGGAGTTTTTGGTTTAATGGTTGCTGGAAATGCTAGCGCAAATGTAGATTGTTTGAAATTCTATGCAGGTGCTGGAGTTGATTACAATAATTATGGACGTGGCGATGTTGTTAAAGATTTCAAAACTCACAAAACTAATGGCATGGGATTAGCAGTTCCTGTTCTTGGAATGAAATTTCATGAAAATTTTGGTGTAGAATTTGGATATAGCTTTAATAAAAAATTCAAGTTCCAAGAAGATAAAAAAGCTAACAATAACACCTTCGGATTGAACACTAATTTCGATGTTAAAGTTAAAAACGCTTACATAGATTTGATTGGGTTTATGCCTCTTTCAGAACAATTTGATTTAATCGGCGGTATAGGTTTAGGTCATTTGAGAGCAAAAGCTACCAGCGGAAGCTCAACTGCATCAGTTCCTGGTACTACCGGTAATGTTCAGATTGTTACCAAAAGTAAATCTAGCTGGCGCGTTAAACTTGGTGCTCAATATAATGTCAATAATAATTTTGGAATCAGAGCATTAGCTACTTATCAGAATGCTGGTAACAAGATGGAGATGAATCGTACTATGACTAATGCTGGTAATACTGTTAATGTTAATAACAGCGGTAAATTAGTTAAAAATATGAAAACTATTGGTTTAGCTGCAATATATACGTTCTAATTTTGCAACTATCACTGTAATAAATATTTATAACGTCAATTATATATGAGTAGGTGTTAAAATTAGTTATAATTCATGGCCGTTTCTAATTTTAACACTACCCTTATCTAAGAACCTCATGACTAATTGGCGTTATGATTTTAATCCTTATCTTTGTGATCTTACCTTCCATTCTTTTCTTCCAGACTCTTCAACTTACTAAGAAAAACATGTAGGAGTTGCTAAAAAATCCTATAAACCTAGAATTTATTATATTTATTCCACTCCAATCCAAGTTTGCAAACCAAAAAGCATCCACCCGGCTGCTAGCGCAGCCACCCTCCTTCGAAAACGAAGGAGGGTTCTTAATAACAAAAATACTATTAATATTTAGATATTTTTATTGTATTTTTGTTGCAAACAATCAGTTTTTATTAAAAGTATGCAATATTCTCTTTACAATAATTCTTTAAAATCCATTGCAAGGCAATTGCGCAATGAATCTACTAGATCTGAAAAAATTTTATGGAGTAGACTAAGAAAAAAACAAATTCAAAATGTTCAATTTTATCGTCAGGTACCCGTAGGAACTTTTATAGTAGATTTTTATGCTAAAAAACCTAGGTTGGTAATAGAAGTGGACGGTGAATACCATTTAACTAATGACATGCAAGATCAGGATTTAAATAGAAACCGTTGTTTTTCTAGCATAAGTATACATATACTAAGGTTTAGTAATAAAGAAATAGAATATAACATTAACAATGTAGTAACTATAATTAATACAACTATTTTAAAGTTAATTGCTAATTACCCTAAAATTTAAACATTAATAATATTTTTATTATTAAGCACCCTCCTTCGTTTTCGAAGGAGGGTGGCTGCGCTAGCAGCCGAGTGGATGCTAAAAGATCAATGGTTATAACGGTCTCGGTTTCATCGACACTAAAAGTGCTTTCTGCGGATCCTGTAATTGCTTGATATGCGCAGTACCAACTTTACGGATCATTTTGGCTGTTTCATTATGATCTTCTTCAAGCAGATCTTGCGCTTCTGACACAGCCACTGATGCTCCCAATGTAAACGCCGAACGAAACAATATCTGTCTACTATGATGCGCTGTTATTTCAACGACTCCTGGATCTGGGTAATGTAATTCTGTGTCTAGAATATCAGCTTCCGCTACATTCATTCTGGATCTCAACAAATCAACCATCTCTTTTTTGGCAAAAGCTTGTCCAGTCTGATAGCCTAGTGCATTAACGTCTTGATTAAGCTCAGCGTTGAGCTGTGCTTGCATTTGAACTTCTCTTTCTTTCTGACGTTCTTGTGCTAACCGAGCTTCCTCTTTTTCGTGCTGCGCTAATAGAGCCTGCCGTTTCGCATAATCACGCTGAATTTCTTGAATACGCACCAACAAACCAGAAAGTTTATTTATAGATGGACGCACTATCGTCGCCAAAATTGGGCTTTCTGCATAATTTGGTTCTAATTGTGGTACGTTATGAGCTAAGATTGGTTCTGAGCCATCAATAGTGAAACGTGCAAGCCTTTTGCGCACATCATCACCAGATGGAAGTTGGATCTCCATACCCTGTAGTTTATACAACGCTTCGATCACCATGTACTGATTTTGCAGAGCACAACAAGCTTGTTCCACCTCTACACCATCTTCTGTAAGAATCGTGGCACGAATTTCTTTCAATCGATTTAAAGCCATTTGACGTAATTTGATTTTTGTTTCTTCTGTGCACTCTGAACCTATTCTTAGGGAAGATTCTGTTCGGCTCCAATCTCCAAACAACTGCTTGCCTTTGTCGTCATTAGCATGCACAAAATACAGTAAAGTGTGAGGTATTGAGGAGGACCAAGTACAAGAATCATGCTTATTATGATAACCACCACTAATAACTTTACAATAAGATTGTAAATCATAATGTCCCATCTTAAGCTTTTCTAATAAAGATGCATACTTCATAATATCCGCAAGCAATGGATTTTCTTTAATTATTTGTTCAATATTACCTATTGTTGGCACATGCCCATTTAAGTAATCCATCTGCGCATGAAGCGTATCCACTGACTCTGTAACGTCAACTACATATTTTTTCTTGTTCGCATCGATCCAATGCACCAACGCAATCCGAAGTACTTCAACAGCTTCACGATATTTTTGTACCTGTTGGGTAAGTACTTCTGGTGCCCGAGCAGCCATTATAAATGCTTCTGTTTGTTGAGCTGTTGCCACTATAGTTGCAACAATCTCATTAAAATTATCTATTGGTAAATCACCGTATAAATGAAGAGCACGATTGACCAAAAGTTCCAGCCCATCAACACAATCACGAAATACATCAGGGATCATCATTTTTGATGGATCTATACCAGGAATTTGCAACTTACCAGCCAAATATCCTAACCGATATTCAACTGGTGCTTTAAGAGCTTCAACTGGCGTATGTTCCACATAAATTGCACCATTACAACCAGGATCAAAACTATAATCTCTCATCCAATGAAAAATATTTAAAAATAACTTATTAAAACCATTAGAACCTAGTTTGTTAAAATAAAGATCGTTACCTTGAATAACTTTGGATAAACTCTTCTTCAAATCTTGTAGTAAACCTTTGTTTAAAAAATAGGTGTTTACCGTGTTGTATCCCACAAGACTTTGTTCCAAGCGGTTGATCTGCAAGGTTATGCTCCTAAGCATATTGTGATGAGTTTCCAACTGCTGAATTACACTATCTAGCATTTCAAAAACCACCTCAAAATGTCGACGCATATCGACATGTAGCGCATGAATTTGCTCAGAAATTTTTTGCAATTGTCCGATAACAAGACTTAAACTTCCATCTTGCATGGGCTTTTTATTAAACATAGTCATCAGCATTAATCCGCCACCTAAAATCGCTGTTGCTGGATTAAGCATCAACCCCATAGGTGGACCTGCCAATGCGGACATCGCCTGATAAGTTGCAATTGATTGATAAACTGAAATACTCATCATAGCAACATTAGCCATCATAGTAAGCTCTGGACATTCTGTAGCCTGCCCAATTTGTCCTAATAGGTGGCATGCATTTACGTAACCATGTTGCTCGATCAACTGCCTTTGTTGAGCTTGTGAAGCGTGTATCCAGGTAGCCATAGCTTGAACGCTATCTTGTACTTTTTGATCATGCTGGCCGATCTGCTCACGCCGAACGATATCATTATGTATGGCAGATGCTTGATCTTTGGTATATTGGGTTTTTAAATCTTGGATCTCTTTTTCGTTTCTGGTTAATACTTCTCCTGCTAACACAGAAAAATACTTAGCCTTCATATCCATATTTTGGAGTACGCTAATTAAAACTTTCGTAGGCTCGCGTTTTGCAATGGCAAGCATTTGTATACAAGTAGCATCCATGTTATCTGGATCCTCAGTTAACAAGTCATATGCCTTTTTACCATCTTTGGTTGTCGGATGTTTTGCCGCAAACCAATTCAAACCATCATCAATAATACTCTGCCTGTGCAGTACTTTTATATTTTCTGTAAACGATTTTGTTTCATCGACTGTAATTAGATCATGTGCATCGTTGATTATGGCAGAAAATTCTATCTTAAGTTCTGCAGTACGACATGCAATATATGCACGCATCTGGGCATCTTCTTCAAGCGTAACTGGTGCTAAAAACATTTCGATCATTGGATGCAAACTCCTTATTTTAGATGTTGTCCTATAGTAGACGTAATACCTACAAAAAATTATCGTTTGAGGTATCCCGGTGGCTGACAATATTAATCCATCACCGTTAGTACTTCAACAAAAATTTAATTGTCCAACATTATTTCCAATTGAGATCTGTGTCGCAAGTGTTTTGCTCAGTTTGATCAGGGCCATCCAGCGAACAATTAATTTGCTAATTTATGCCTCACCCAAACACTCTCAACTATAAGTGACGCTTACTACAGCCCTCTCCAGCTAACGCTGGTAGAGGGCGGAAACATTAATATTAATAAAGATTCAATATATCTTAAAAAATGCTATATATTTTCATTAAATTTTTAATTATTTTGATCATATTATGCAAAAACATAAATTATTAGAATGTGCAAAAATTTTAAGAAAAACATCTACTATAGCTGAACAGGTATTATGGCAATGCCTTAGGAATAGAAAATTTATGGGCATGAAATTTCGTAGACAATATTGGATAGATCGTTATATCGCAGATTTTGCATGCTTAGAACGCAAATTAATAATTGAATTGGATGGTGATACTCACATAAATCAACGTGAATATGATATCAGTAGAACTGATGTTTTATCTGTGCTTAATTTTAAAGTTGTGAGGTTTTGGAATTGGGAAGTTTTAAATAATTTACCAAAAGTCCTTGAAAATATAGCAAAAAATATCTAATGATAATGATGGTTATGCCCTCTACCAGCGTTAGCTGGAGAGGGCTATAGTAAGCGTGACTTATTAGTTGAGAGTATTTGGGTGAGGCAAAAATAAATGACAACAGACGTAACAACTAAATTTCCAATTGAGGTACAGTATCGCAAGTGCTTTGCTGAGTTTGACGTAAAAAATTTTTAAAATCCCACAAACTATGATCCATCATTTGACTAGGTTTAATGTTGCTAATCGCATTTAACATATTACTAGGAATTTTAGGGTTATCTTTAGCTAAATCAGCTATTAATCTAGCAACTTTTTTTCTGCTTAAATTCTCTTGAGAACCACACAAATTACAAGGAATAATTGGAAATTGCATAGACGCCGCAAAATCTGCAATATCTTGTTCCTGACAATAAACCATGGGCCTGATAACTAATAACTGACCATCATCAGTTAACAATTTTGGAGGCATAGAACTTATTTCACCATTATAAAAAATAGACATTAATAATGTTTGAATTAAATCATCACGATGATGACCAAGTGCTATTTTATTAAAACCATTATCTTTAGCATATTGATAAATTATTCCCCTTCTTAACCTAGAACATAATGAACAATAGGTTTTACCCTCAGGAACTTTTTGTTTTACAATTGAGTAGGTGTTACGGCTAATAACACTAAAATCTACATTAATGCTTTTTAAATATGCCTTAAGATTAACATCATTCCAACCTGGTTGTGATTGATCTAAAGTAAAAGAAAAAATACTAAATTTAGCTTTTGCTTTTAATTGTAATAATCGTAGTAAATGCAACATGGTAAATGAATCTTTACCACCAGATACGCACACTAAAATTCTATCACCGTGTTCAATCATCCGATAATTACTGATAGCTTTACCAGTATAATGCAGCAATTTTTTTTCTAACTTAAGATCTATCATCAATTATTCTCAATTATCCCAAATAGAAGCATGAATTTTAACATTTGATGTTATATGATCTCTAAGATGATGAATTTGACGATATTTTTCTTCTTCATTAATTCTGGAAACAGACTTTTGAGGAAATTCTATCTCTAATTTAGCTAATAATTCATCGATTTCACTAATAATATTAATACCCACCTCACCAAATTGTTTTATTTACAAAAAGGATTTTTACCTTCTGCATGATTGGTTGCATCTTTAATTAATACAATTTCAGAAAATTTATTTCTTAAAGATTTTTCTATACTTTGTTTTAAAGTCAAATCTATCATACTACACCCCTTACACCCACCACCAAACTGCAATACAACCTCTACTCCAGTTTCAATATTATTTACAGCTTGCAACTTAACCATTCCTTTATGTCTAGCTAATGATGGGTTGACTTCTTCATTTAAAAAATTTTTAATTTTTTTAAATAAATCAGTTTCTCCTGTTTCTGGAATGTAATCTGGTCCCTTTAAAAAAGGAGCTTTAATATGTAATTTTCCATTATTAGATTGCCCTTCTTCTCTATAATCAATAATAGCATCGATTAAAGCCTCTTCCGAAGTTTGATCTACATATAAAATAAAATTACCACTATCTATTGCAATATCCGAAGACTGTTGTTCACCATTTAAACAATACGATAATTCAACACTACCCTTACTAGTACCAGCTCTAACCGCTTGAATGCGTAAATTTAGTTGATCAACTCCAGCATCTTTGGCAAAAGACGCCATTATATTAGTAAAATGAATTTTTGCAGCTTCTGTCAAAGTAACTAACATCACTAAACAACCTAAAACTAAATTAATTAATCTAATGATATTTTATAGTTCTAATGGTAGTACTACAAGTGCGAATAGCTTTATTTCATATTGTATTAAACAAAATTTATTGTATACTAATTAAAATTTTGTGATTCAACCAAAATACATGTGATTAATCTTATGTTATATATAAATTTAAAATTTAGATCATATATTCTTGCCATTATTATCGGCTAAGCCGATATAGCACCTCACCCCATTACCTAAATTCTTAATTATAAAAACTATTTCAACATAACAATAAATAAGGTTGTATATGCTTACTAAAAAACATAAGTTTTTACCATTTTTCATGTGGCTTTTCCCTTTACTATTTTTTGCTTATCAATTTGTTTTACGTCTTTGGCCAGGACTTATGATGCATCAAATTATGGAACAACTTTCTATAGATGCTAGTCACTTTGGAATACTTGCAGCATTTTACTACTATGGATACGCTGGAATGCAAATTCCAACAGCTATCCTGCTCGATCGCTTTGGTCCACGATATATGATTTGTATGTTTGCTGTTATTTGTGGTCTTGCAGCTATTATATTTAATTATACTAATGATTTTTATTTAGCTATATTGAGCAGATTTTTAATAGGAGCTGGATCAGCAGTAGGATTTCTTGGAGTTTCTAAAGTAGTATCAGAATGGTTTCCCAAAGAACATTATTCAAAAATAATAGGTTTTTCATTTACTATTGGAGTAATGGGTGCAATATACGGAGGAAAGCCTATTAGTTTACTAATCGAAAAACACAGCTGGCAAAAAGTTTCCTTAACTCTTGCTGTTGTTTCAATGATTATTGGTTGTAGTACCTACTTAGCATTACGCTCCCCAAAAAATATATCTAGCAGAACGCAAAAAGATAGCCAATTTAAAATGGTAAATTTTACTACTCTGCTTTCTTCTAAAATAATTTGGATGCTAGCTTTTTCTAACTTGTTGATGGTTGGTTCTTTAGAAGGATTTGCTGACGTCTGGGGAGTACCATATTTAATGGTCGCGCATAATTTAAAAAAAGGCGATGCAGCTGAATTAATATCATTTCTATTTTTTGGTATGCTCTTTGGTGGACCATTGCTTGCTACTTGTAGTAAAAAATTCGGTAATTATCCAACCATAGCTACATGTGGATTTGGAATGGCACTTGCTTTTGTTTTATTACTTTTGAATCCAGCATACAATTATTTAATGCTGTCTTGCTTGTTTTTTTGTATCGGAATTATGTGCTGTTACCAAGTAATAATATTTGCAGCTGGATCAGATCTTGTTACGCCACAGAATTTGGGAATAACTGTTGCATTCTTAAATTGTATCAACATGCTTGGTGGTTCATTTTTTCACACTACCATAGGTAAAATGATGGATATGCATTGGTCTGGCACAATTGGCCCTAATAATCTCAAACAATATGATATAGAGGCATATAAATCTTCTCTTAGTATTATCCCAATTTGTGCAGTTATTGGAGCTATAATATTATGTTTGGTTGCCAGCAAAATTAAACATCACCGAATACCCAGCTAATTTTTCTTTTCTTCTAATTTGTAACTGTTTAGGAATGGTGCTGCTTCATAAATTTTAAAAACACCTGCTAACCTTAAACAGTTACGCTAATCAGCTAAATGTTGATCTTCATTGTCGTACTATTTGCAATTTGACACATCTCTGATTTTTCTTCAATACCATCATCTACTATATCATCATTTTGTATTAGATGATTAACAATTTGTTCAGAAATAAAATCTAAATCAGCAAATTGATCCTTTTTACTACTTTCTTCTTCTACCATTTGCTCTGTGCATTGCTGCTGCATTGATATATTACTAAATGACAAAAATGGCCTATTTTCCTCGCAATACGTTTCTGGCATAGTGCCTGAAGGATCTCCATTATAACTATATGCCTCACCGTGTTCTCTATAATCATCACAATACGTTTCTGGCATAGCACATGAAGGATCTCCATTATAACTATATGTCTCACCTTGTTCTCTATAATCACCATAATACGTTTCTGGCATAGCACATGAAGGATCTTCATTATAACTATATGCCTCACCTTGTTCTCTGTAATCACCATAATACGTTTCTTGGAATGCATTCGGTTGCCATTCACTGTATGGTTCAAACGGTTCAAATGGTGGCGGTGCAAATCCAAACGCCCCACCTGGAAATGGTACAAATGGTGGCGGTACAAATCCAAACGCTCCAGCTAGAAATGGTACAAATGGTGGCGGTGGTACTACAAATCCAACTTGATTATTAAATGATGGTGGTAGTGGTGTAAATCTAACATCTCGTCTTACAACTACTCTATCATCATACGTGAAAGAATTAGTATTGCTATTTTCCGCCATAACTAAATTAGCTTGTTTCATAGAAAACACATTAAACAAAGTAGCAGTTGAAATAAATACACCGATAGGTAAATTTAATAGTGAAGGTAATTCGGTCATTAAAGTCTTTAATTTTATTTTAGATAAGTTGTGCTCTTCTAAAAATTTATTTGTAGCATATAATACATCTTGTGTAAGTATAATTGCTTTATCAACTTTACTATATTGTTGATAATTTAAAGAATCTAAAACAACTACATGCTGTAGATAACTGTTTAAATTTCTTAAAAAATCCCCCCTATGCCTATCTCCAAGTATTTCCATATAAGGATGAAATTTAGATAACTCTTCGACTGCTTCGCTTACAAAAATTATACGATTAGGAGAATTGTTAATTATTGTTATTAATTCTTTAATAAGAAAATATATATTTTGATTCTTCATACTATCCCCATAACAAAAAATGAATTTTTTTGTTATATTATCTATAAATTTTTTAATTATATTACCTTAACAATATAGGTATAAATTTGGATAATTGTAGGAAAATAATATGAATTTTTATACTGCCCGGGGCCGGAATCGAACCGGCATGGAGTTTAATCTCCGAGGGATTTTAAGTCCCTTGCGTCTACCAATTTCGCCACCAGGGCTATTATTTTTAGCAAAATTTTTATAACCGTTTAACTATATACATTAAATTCCAAAAAGGCTGAAGCCGGAATCGAACCGACGTCCGCGGCTTTGCAGGCCGCTGCATAACCCCTCTGCCATCCAGCCAGCTCTCAAGACTTACTTAGTTAAACTTATAAAAAACTCCTTCTGAATTAGCGGGAAACGAGATTCGAACTCGCGACCCCAACCTTGGCAAGGTTATGCTCTACCACTGAGCTATTCCCGCATACAGGTTTGCATTTTACAACAACATAGCACATTGATGTCAAGGTAAATATTACATATAGTTCTGATTTAGATAAAAATATAAAAACAAGAGGTAGGGATCTATGTCTGGCTCAAATGCAAAACAATTTAAATTGAGTTTAACTAATGCTTATATGCTAAATGATAGAACGCGCCATTTGGAATTTAAATTATTAACGAATGAACCACTAAGTTATGTACCGGGACAATTTATTAGCTTGTTAATAGAAAAAAACTCCGAAATAATACGCAGAAACTTTAGCATTGCCTGTCCTCCAAACAATTCTAATAAATTAGAGATAGCAGCAACTTTTGTGCCTAATGGTATAGCTTCAACCACATTATGGAGTATGGAGATTGAAGATCAAATAAATGCCAGTGGTCCATACGGTATATTTATTTTAAAGCCAGAAGAATTAGTTGGCATTACACGTTGTATTTTAGTGGCAACAGGTACTGGTGTTACCCCATATAGAGCCATGCTCCCCTCTATACGAGAAATCTTAAAACAATCTCAAATAGACGTAATCCTGTTGTTTGGGGTGAGAAATTTTAATGAACTACTATATGCCCAAGATTTTATTAATTTTGCTAAAGAGCAACCAAATTTTAAATTTATTGCTTGTTACAGTAGAGGGGCCTCGAACATAATCAGACCTATCAGGGAGTTAAATGAATCTTTTGGTTATGTACAAAATAAATTAACTGAATTAAATATTAACCATAAAAATGATTTAGTTTATCTATGCGGTAACCCTAATATGATAGATGAAGCCTTAGTCATATTAGAAAGCTTAAATATGCCTAGAAATAAAATTAAGAGAGAAAAATATATATCTTCGAAATGATCTATTGAAAAATAGTTATGTGAATAGAAATATGAATACTAGTGTGAATCCTACAAACGCTCCGATAACGACTTTTAAATCATTCTGCATATTTTTTTTCATAATGTTGCCTTTCATGAATAATGTCACCTTGTTTTAACTGTGTTAATTAAAATTTAGTTGAATATTATAAATTTTGCCTAATTATAACTGCTAGAACTAAACATATAAATGCTGCTAGCACAGCAATTCATATACTTTCTTTTAAAATTAAAAAGAATATATTCTATAAAAAAAATCTATGCAACCCACTTGTATTCAACATTATACTGACCTACTTATTATTGGCTACCATACCAAGAACCAGCTTTCTTTTTTGATAAATAATACATCAAATTATCTATCATTTTAGCAAAAGCCCCATTACCTAAAATATTGACACAAGTATTAACTGGATCAAAAAGTATATAAAGCGCAGTAATAAGTGACATCATTTCGGAATTAAATCCAAGATAAGACTCTAAAATAGGCAGCATAACTATAATACCGCCACCAGGAATTGCAGCTACAGAAAATTTAGCTACAACAAAATAAAAAGCAAAAATCACATAAGCTAATAAAGATGGTTCCGCCATAGAATAATTTTTAAGTACTGCATAAGCTAAAATAGGTGTTGTAAAACAATCTCCCACAAGATGTATGTTCACGGTTGCAGGAATAACAGAACGTACTAAATCTTTTAATTTAGCGTTATTTTCAGCTCCAACAATAGTTAGCGGCATACTAGCCGCACTAGACATAGTACTAAAACCACTAATTGCAGCAGGAAGCATATTTTTTAAACTAATTAACAATTGTTTTGCTTTAAATTTGTTAATGAAAAAATAAGCAAGCAAAAGATAGCTAAATTGTGCTAACACTATAGTAATAAAAATTAAAGTATAATCTTTAATTAACATTACAACCACACCATCATGTTGCAATTTAGCTATAAATCCAGCAACAAACAATGGAATTAAATAAATAAAAAATTTAAAAATCTTGAAAATAAATCGCTCTAATTTAATAGAAATTTGTACAAAAATTTTATTAATTTTAGCTAATTTACTCCAATTTGTTACTATACCTAAAATAATTCCAGCAAACATAGCTTTATCGTTAGAAACAAATTTAGGAA
>CAIJNR010000043.1 GCA_903822055.1 uncultured Francisellaceae bacterium
AGAATATTTCAAGAAGGAGTTGGGGTTTTTATAGATATTAACCGAGCTTTGCAACACTATAAATTAGCTAGCACCATATACCCTGATGCTAGTTATCGTGCAGGTTATATTTATGAGTTTTCTCTTAGAGGAAATAAATCGCTTGCTCAAAAATATTACCAACTTGCAGCAAACAAAGGACATGAACTTGCTAATAAACGTTTAACTTGGTCGTATTGGTTATTCAAACAGATAACAGGCAAATGCAGCAACGATTATGGTATTTTAGATGAAGAAATTTTAGATAATAAACCTTCAATAAAAACAAAATCAAGCAATTGTCTAATAATGTAGCTGTAAAAAAAATTATCTTAAGCAGTTTTCCGGACAAGTAGTATTACTATGTATTATGGGAGAAAAAATTTCCAAGTAAATATTTATAACTAACGCAAAAGTAGGTTGCTTGATGGTTTGAGTAATGTGTCTATTATTACGATAGTCATGATTTGTTGATAAAAAATGAGATATAATGAAGTTGCATCACGGGAAAAAATATTCCTAATAAATTTAAATAGCTAATAACAAAGCAACTTATTCGATGTTTTAAGTAAAACTTAATTGAGGCTGAGATTAACAATGTTCTAAACTAATGTCACAAATTAAAAACGGTATCTAGGTTTTATTAGCGGCAATAATTACATGCAAAGTGAGGTAAGGAAATGAAAGGTAGCTCATCTGAATTTGAACAATTATTAGATTATAGGTTTAATAATAAAGATTTACTTAAACAAGCATTAATTCGCAAGAGTGCTTTTTATGAAAAACCTTATTTGTTTGACGACTATAATGAGAAATCTAATAAGCGTTTGGAATATTTGGGTGATGCTGTTTTGCGTTGCGTTATTAGTGGTTTATTAAGGATAAACCATCCTTCATTTAGCGAGGGTCGTTTAAGTATCAGGAGAGACGAGTTAATTTTTACCAATAGCGATAGTTTTCGTGAAATTGCCCAAAAGTTAAAAATAGATAGGTTTGCGTCTTTAAGTGAAAGTGAAGGTAAAGTATTATATAATTCACATTCACAGATTCCGGCAAATATTATAAAAACATTAATAGGTGCCATATTTAAAGATAGTAACCAGTGCTACTTCGAAGTAAAAAGGGTTATAGCTACACTTTGGAAACCTTTAGAACCATTCGACTTTTTTCCTGTTTCGAGCTGTGGTCTCCCTAAAGAAACCTATGATTTTGAAAGCATAACTTCATTAAGTCGTGCATTCAAAGATAAAGATTTATTTAAACAAGCTTTAACTCATGCGAGCTTGACGAACGAGAAAGGAGATAAAAACAATGAGATATTAGAATTTTTTGGTGATAGCGTTTTACGCCTTGTTATAAGTGATTTGTTAATGGAAGAAAATTCCAAGTATGATGTTGATAAATTAAATCCAGAAAGAGACAAATTGGTTTCCAATAAAGAAGATAGTATGTTGCATAGAATTGCTGATAAATTGATTATAAGTGATTTTATAAGGATCGGCAAAGGTATTCCGTGTGTTACACTAAACATATTAGTTGACACAGTAGAGGCTCTAATAGGAGCTGTATTCATGGATTGTGGTGAGGACTATAGTTGTATTAGAGCAAGTATAAAAAAGTGCAAGCAATCTTATCAGTCTTATACGGAAAGCACAATTTCAAAAATAATACCTGAAGGCCGATCACTAAGGTTTTCACCAGGGTATGAACAACAAAAACAACAAAGAGGTTCTTATTGTGATTGCAAATCACTTGGTTGTTATGGCCTTGTTTGCGCTGCTGTAATAGCTTTAGCGGCAACTACTATTGCTAGTGGCCATAATGTTAATAAATCCGAACCTAAGCCAAGGCCTTAATCTTAATAATCATATTTGTAATTCAAGACGCTAATTTACATATGCAACTTTCGTTGTTTTATTTAACAATGCCCTTCAAAAAAATTGTAAGTGATCACGTCATGCTATTTAATTAATGTGAGTTAGATATAAGAGTATATATAAAACATATTGAAAAAGCAGATCTCCTGTGATCTTATATAAGTTTGTTAGAACAATAAAGAAACAGGAGATCTGCAATTAATAATGTAATAACTTTATTTTGTCTTGTCGATGATTTTTGTAAAACTTTTGAACCAGAATGGAACAAACACTTATTGGAAACTAATATAAAAAAACGAATTAAACCATCTAACCTAACCACTAGTGAGGTTATGACTATTTTTATACTTTTTCATCAAAGCTGCTATAGGAATTTTAAAACGTATTATATAGAATATGTTAGTAAGCATATATGGACCGCCCCAGATTTGCAACAACTTTTTTCATATTTTTAGCAAAAAATTTATATTCTGATTTTAATCAAAATATACTTATTCTTTAGTGCTTATCATTTTCTTGGATTTTTAATTTTAATCCTTGTCCCCCATCAGCTTTCTAAAGAGCAAGCGTTGCTTATCTTGCCATAATTTATGAATTAATTATCACAAATCTTACAAACTCCTATAAATATAAACTTGTATTAAAAATCATAAAATACTACCTTAACCTAAATTACAATTAAACTGGTTATGTTTACATTCTTGTTCGCTATAAACCCATTAATAATTATCCTGATTTATACGACATATTTATGTTTTTGTAATAATTTTTCACGTCTATTAACAGAATAGTTTGCATTCATATATCCGACTTCTAATTTGAGTAAAAATTTTACTCGAGCCCAAATGGAATTCGCGCACTCTTTAGTTCTCTTCATTTTCTCGGATTTTAAATTTTCATTTTTATCCCATGTCCACTGTCAGGTTTCTAAAGAGCAGGTTTTACCTATCTTGCCATTTCATGTGAATCATTATTGCAAATCTTATAAATTCCTATAAATCTAAATTACACTACATACTAACCTCCGCATAAATTAAAAAAAAATTATAATTTATAACTGCATAAATACTTTAATGATTTATACAGCTTGTTTGTATGTCTGTTGTTTTGCTAGTAATGCCCAAATTATTCTGGCATTTTTATTAGCAAGAGCAACAGCTGCTTTATTTGCTCCTTTACTATTTTTTAAATTAACGATCCATTTATGTATTGGATTTTCTAGGTATTTAGCTTTATAAATAACAGCTCTTGCTCCATGGATCAGTAAACAGCGTAAATATTTATCTCCTCGTTTACTAATATCTAACAATTGTTGTTTACCGCCACTAGATGATTGTCTAGGAACCAATCCTAACCAAGCTGATAATTCTCGGCCATTTTTAAATAATGTTGGATCGCTAATTGCTGCTACAATAGCTGTGGCACTCAAAACTCCTACTCCAGGAATTTTTTCTATTCGTTGACAATTTTCATTTGTCTTGGATAAAACAACAATTTTTTGATCATACTGTTTAATGCGCTGATTTAGCATAACAAAATCTTCATATAATTCTGCAAACAACCTTCTTGCGTAATCACTAATAGTATTAGTTTCATCAGCAATAATATCAGGTAATTTTTTATTTATATTTTGAAGTTGTTTTGAAAAAACAATCCCATATTCAGATAACAGTCCTCTTATTTGATTAGCTAAAGCAGTTCTGTTTTTAATACA
>CAIJNR010000044.1 GCA_903822055.1 uncultured Francisellaceae bacterium
ATTTAAATGATAATGGGTATCGTATAAATATTTTGGATCAACCATGGCATCTTGAGGTTCTCCTAAAATCTCAAAATTATATTCTTGCAATTTGTTTGTTAAATTATTTATAGCAACCTTGTAATCATTCTGTTCATAATCTTTTAAATAAGCGGTATTTGGAAAAGTTAATATAAGTCGTATGTTATTATGTTTACACCATTTTCGTAATTCATTAAGACTTTTTAAACAATCTTTTGTTATTAGTGACTTATCAATCGTGATAACAGGATCTATTTGCAAGCTAGCGTTTTTATGAGTAATAGACATTTCATCACCATTTACTTGATCAATAGTATGTATACTGTATCGACCAAAGTTATTAGATACCACAGATCGAAAACGCATTCGATTATATATTTGATCGTATAATGAAGATATAAATTGAAGCGGATTAATTGAAAAAATAGTTTTTATTTTTTGAAAACCATGAGTATGAGTTTTAAAAAAATATTTATCAAAAGTCAAAAGATAGTAATTAAGCTCAACTGAATAAGGTATTTTTTGATTAAATTGATAAAGATTATATTCTAACGGCATAATAAGTATATCGTTTTCTTTTAATACTTGTTTGCTTTTATAAATAATATAATCTAAGTCAAGCAAGGCCATTACACCAAAATTAACGCAAGGCATTTTTAATGCATCTTGTACCATTTTTGCATTAATCCCAAAATGGGTAGAACTGCCTCCAGCAAATATAATTTTGGAAGATTTAATGTCCGAGCAAGCTTTAGTCTTTTTTTCATAAGCACCATGAACCCACCCCATGGAAAATGGCATCTTAAAAAACAAAAGAATTAAAACTGGATAAACTAGCAACATTAAACATAAGCTATAAAATATAAACTTGATTAAATTTATACAATATTTTTGATGCATTAATAGCCACCTTCATTAAAAACAGGAGCAACAATAGATTTTAGATTATTCAAGTTTAGATCCTTAAGTTACAGCAACTGTAACTGTTTTATGTAAATCAGTTTTACCTAAATATTTTTTTATATTAATAAATATGTGTTGCAATCCATACAAGCCTATAAATGTCGGCAACGAAATAATTGCTGCTAAATACCGTGATTCTATATGGACTACAGCATACGCAAGTATATAACCACCATATATTAATATGAAAAACAAATGCACTTGATTATTTTGACTTAAAGTATTATTGAAATTTAAATATTTTAACAATATGCCTACTATTTTTCCAAAACATACTAAAAATATGAACAAAGAAAACACTCGACATAAATTTACAAACAACACAAACAACACATCTTGCCACTGCCATTGTTTATAAGAGATTTTTTTCAAGTCACTAAGATGCATTAGTTTTTTATTTGTTTCTGAGTACTTTTGATATATATTATAATAATTTTCTAAGGACTCTAGTGGTCTAAAAATAAATATTAGATCTGGAAAAGATAAAATATGTTCTTTAATTAAATTAATCATTATTTTTGGATGCTCTCTCCAGATCCGATAGTATTCTTTTTTCACTAAGTTGTTCATTGTAATTTTAGTTAAAGAATGTTTTTTTTGTACTTCACGAATAGGTAAC
>CAIJNR010000045.1 GCA_903822055.1 uncultured Francisellaceae bacterium
TTGCTGCTAAATCACCAATAGTATACGCAGGATCTAAGTCTTTAATGTATAAACTTAATCCATACTGGATATTAAAATTAAGCTTAACTAATAATAAAACTTGCATTCCTGGTTTTAAAAAATCACCAGTTACTTGTTTAAATTTATCAAACATCAATGGATAATCGTCCTTAGATATCATAGCTTTAGCTTTGCATAACAATTGATTGTTATGCATTTCAATCAACTCTATATAACAATGCTGTGTCGCAGCATGTAAAAACACTTCGCTTACTTCTGCTTTGATCCATTCTAATTGTGGATCTATGCACTTAATTGCATAACTGACCTTCTGTAATAATTGTGATAAGGTTATGCCCTTAAGATCTGCGACTTGCTCATTGATGACAACGTTATTTTCAGAGATTGTTTCTTCCTGTAACCATTTATTAAAGCGGCTTAGATCTAACCCTCTAGGTACATACCATTGTTTAATAGTGCCGTCCCATCTGGCACCTAATGATTTTGCTTCTTCTTTTTCTTTGAAACTTACTTTTAAGTAGGTATTTGACATTATTATATTTTAACTCGTCTAACTATTAATAAACACTAGTCATTTAATCGAAAAACAACGACTTTTACAAAAATATAGTTTATCCAAACCTTAATTAAAATGGTAGCGATTTATTTTTTGTTGATCGTTGATCTTAAGTGAAAATGTTTTAAAAATACTTAACAGCAATTTAAAACTTTGTACTAATTGGATGAATTTTTAAAGATCCAGAAACATACTTTTTCATTATTTTGGTTATTAGATCCCAGTTGATCTGTTCGTGAAATGTTTGTGGAGATGTAATATTCATTAAATTAGAAGCCAATGTGTTATGTCTTTCGTAACGATAATTACTTACATTTAAAATCCCACTTAACGCTACTTTTCTTATAGGAATAGCATAATGTTCATTAATTAAAATTTGGTATAATTTTTCTAAAACCAAAGGACTTTTAGAACCAGTATAATAGCTAGTCCAAGATAATAATGCGGTAAACTGCACGTCAACATTTATATCATTGGCGAACACATAGTAGGGTATATTTTTAAACCAAGGTATATGTAACCAAACTCCTAATGTTTCAATGGCGTGCACACGTAAATCTTTTACTTCCAACATAACTTCGTATACTTCTTCAGCTAATTCATATATTTGTTTTTGGTTGATAATGGATAAAGAATGTAAACATTTTTCTACTAGATTTATATTATTTTGATCGTTAGGTAAAATTTCTAATACTTTACCTAAGATTTGTCTGTGGTAATTTACTTCTTCCCTCGAAGCTTGATCCATAGCAGTTACTTTTTTATTGTTAGTTTTATGATGTTTTGACACTTTTTTCCTTTGCTTGATGAACCTTAAAAATAATTTCAAAAATAATGGTTGCTTTCTTTAAAAAACTTGTAGTATATTTTAATTAAGAGATTGCAGTAATAGCATATATATGTAATAAAAAAACTTTATTTAAGTTGCTTTTTGATTTTTACAGTTTATTTTTAAATTAATATAAATCTTATTCTGGTTATAATATTTTGATGTTAGAGCTAATGCATTGCACTTGAAGTATATATCCAATGAACGTTGTATTAAATTACCAAAATAATTATTTGCTAAGTGTTTTAATTAAACTTTAAGGTGATCTTTTTACTTTAAATGCTTACAGTCGTATTTATATAAGAAGAAAAGCAAGATGGCAAAGTTGTATAAAAAAATAATCAATACGATTTTTAGGGATTTACAATAGATCAATCTCAAGCGGCTAGCTGTTGTGTTTGTTTAGTAGAAAAATTAGTTTGCTGGACGTGTGGTATTAATGATTTAGTAAATTATAAGGGTAGTAAAGGTTTTTGAAAATTATGGTGTATACGGTAACAGAAGATTCTATTATTAATGTAGCTATTGACATGATAGCACAAGGTGTTCATGTAGAACTAATATCTATAGCTACAGGTTTATCAGTAAAAGAAATATTAACATGGTATACTACCAAGCATTAACATTTGTAGACATAAAATCATAATTTAATGTATGTTTCATAACCACCAAGATAGTGTTAGCAATATAGCAGTACAAATAGTATCAAGTAGAAATATATGATTAAGGATCAAATTTTTAAATTAACAACAAACAAACCGAATAGTGCTTGCTTGAATTATGAATAATCAACAAAATATTTTAAGCTCAATAAATATCATCTGCTTAAAATTAATCATTTTTACTCATTGGAGAAATCATTAAAATGATTGGTAATGTAGAAACTTTTTCATTATTAACTAAAAAACAAAAAGAAGCTACATGCCTGTTATCAGTTGGTACGTTTTTAGAATATTTCGACTTAATGAGTGCGACACGAAGTTGCTGATAGAAGTTGTTTTGATGAAAATGGATCTTCGTACAAAACCACCTGTATCACCGGGTGAATCTAGGATCCTGAATAAAGAGCGGATCTGACAATGTAACAAGGCATAGTAATATGCAAGATCTAAGTCGAGAGATAAAGATCTTCCTGGTAGCTAAAGTCTGGGCAAGTGCTAGATAGTTGGTATGGTGAACGTATGTGAATTTACGCAGAGATCGTAATCGAAGAATGGTGAAATTAGCTGTTACACCGTAACCAAAAGGTAATAGTGGATGGATAACCCTACACGTCATAGGCTATCGTGATCAAATATCCACTCGGTCTAAAGTAAACACCTAACCCAACATTACTTCTACGGCGGAACGTGGAAACCCTATATTGCTCCCAGTAAAGGGACAGTTTGTTGCAAAATAAACCTATGGCAATGCAGGCTTGGGATGTTGGAAAAAGCGAAGGCGATACTGTAATGGTAACGATACGGGTTTAAATGTTACCCGGCACGAAAGTGAGCAGACGTCCGACTGGTTTTTCTTTGCAAGAAAACTTGGAGAACCTAAACAATGGAGAAAAGCAAATGGCAGCAATGGTAACATTGACTGGTGTATCCCCAACAGATGCTGAAATCTGGGAGGCCATATCAGCCAAAAGTTACAGCAGATGTATTTAGGCTGCAAATGCGTATTGCAAAGGCAGTTCGAACCGGGCGCTGGGGTAAAGTGAAAGCATTACAACGGCTTCTGGTCAATTCTTTTTCAGCTAAGGTACTAGCGGTAAAAAGAGTAACGCAAAATTCTGGGCATAAAACCCCTGGAGTTGATGGTGTAGTATGGAAAACGGCAAAACAAAAACTGCAAGCCGCTAAAGCGTTAAGAAGACGTGGTTATCAACCACTACCATTAAAACGCGTTAGCATTCCCAAACAAGATTCTAAAAAGCTAAGAAATCTACATATTCCAGCTATGTTCGATAGAACACAACAAGCCTTACACTTATTAGGTTTAGAACCAATAGCAGAAATGTTAGCAGATCATAATTCTTATGGCTTTAGACCAAAGAGATCGGCAGCAGATGCTATAGGAAAGTGCTTCATCTTATTAGCAAGGAGATCTTCAGCAAAATGGATCTTAAATGGGGATATAAAATCTTGTTTTGATACAATCGATCATAAATGGTTATGTAACAACATACCCATGGATCGAGAAATATTAAACAAGTGGTTAATTGCAGGCTACATAGAAAAGCAAACCTTCTATCCTACAGAAGCTGGAACAGCACAAGGTGGCTTATGCAAAGCTTTGCATAAACCACCTAGAGGTGTTAATTTTTTGTTTGACAAACATCGCTTAAATGTAGCTGTTTCACGTGCACAATGCTTGGTGATTGTCGTTGCAAATCCAAACTTAAATCAAATTACGGCAAGTAGTGTTGGACAGATTTCATTAGTAAATATATTTTGTCATTTGATGCAATTGAAACACACCAAAACATCCAAGCTATATAATCCTACTACACCCATCACTCCATAAAACATTTGCTGCCTCAGTATCAACCGGATACGAATGTGAATTTAGTTCGCATATTAAGAGCTTAATTATAACGGAAGCATCACAATATTGGACAACATCGCTCTGTTACGGTTTATAGGCTAGTTATGAAAAATTCGATTGAAGAAAAGATTATAAAGTTGCATCAAGATAAAAGAAATTGTCAAAGGCAGAATAAATTCCATAACGACAAGTTAACAAACTTAAGTAAAAAGTTAGTTTAATTTTAGAATAATCTATAGTGGACCCCAAAATTTAGACAGTAAATGCCACTTCTGAAAGAGACAGTTTGAAGTTAAACTAAACTGTTATTTAGGAGAAAATCAATGTCTAAAAAGCATAAAAGTTACAGCGATGAATTTAAATTTAAAGTAGCTTTAGCTACTCTAAAAGGCAATAAAACTCTATCCCAATTAAGTACTGAATATCAAATAGCTCCCAGCGTGATACAACGATGGAAAACTTTGGTACAAACTATAGGGCCCAAATTATTCAGCGAAAATATTAATAATATGAGTATTTCAACAGCTCACGAAGCTGAAAAAGCAAAACTATATCAGCAAATTGGACAATTAACTGTTGAACATGAATTTTTAAAAAAAGCGTTAAGCAATTAGGCAAGGAGAGGGAAATGTTATTAGTTCAAAATAATGATGCCTCATTATCTTTACAAAAACGCTGTGAATTACTGGATTTAAATCGATCTACAGCATATTATCATCCAGTTGAGTTAAGTAAAGAAAACACTGATTTAATGAATATGATTTATGAAATTTGGTCTGAATATCCATTTTATGGTTATAGAAAGTTAACAGCAGTTTTACAAAATTCTGGATTAAAAGTTAATCATAAGAGAATTTTAAGATTAATGAATTGTATGAATATACAAGCTATTTACCAAAAGAAGAAAATTAAAAGTCCTGAAGAAAACAAGATTATTTACCCGTGTTTACTATCAGGGGTGAATATTAACAAGCCTAATCAAGTATGGGGAACGGATCTGACGTATTTAAGGATGCGACAAGGATTTATGTATTTAATTGCTGTAATTGATATATTTAGTAGATATATTATTAGCTGGAAACTATTAAA
>CAIJNR010000046.1 GCA_903822055.1 uncultured Francisellaceae bacterium
AAAATTATTAAAAAAATATTAAATAAAGGTATATTATGTCTGAACTTGCATGTTTTTTAATTGGTCCAAATGGCTCTGGTAAAACTACAGTTGGGCGTATGTTGGCAAATTTTTTATCACTTCGATTTGTAGATAGTGATTTGGAAGTAGAAAATTTAACTGGCAAAAAAATTATTAATATTTGGCAGGAAAAAGGTCAAGAAGTATTTAATAAATTTGAAGCTACAGTATTAAATAGTTTAACGGCTAAAAAAAACATTGTCTTGGCAACTAGTGTTCATAGCATTACCCAGTTAGAAAATAGACATTTATTTAACATGAGAGGTAAAACGATTTATTTAGCTGCCAATCCTGTTAATCAGTATACTAGGTCCATGTTGTCCACCAGGCAATCACCGATGTTGGTAGAAGCTGATAATAAATTGAAATACTTAATAGAATTAGCAAAAACCATGGAGCCTTTATATAATTCTATTGCTGATTTTGTTGTTACAACAGATAATTGTTCAGTAGAAGAAGTAGTAAACAAAATTATAGATTATTTATATTGCGGAATTTATTGTTGATGAAGATGAACAGATATTTATGTAAAGTATTTATTAATAAGAGGTTTATTATATGCGCCAAAATGAAGAAATTTTATTTAAAAACTGGCAATGGGGCGAATGCTTAGATTATCTAAATAATATTGTGCAACATAGTGACAATATTGTATTACTTAGTGGTTGCCATGATAGCGGTAAAACTACTCTCAAACAAGAATTAATTAGCTTGTTACCGGATCATTTTAAAACATTTTCTATGTATGGTGAACATAGACTAGGTGTTGCAAGTTTTATGCGACAAATTACTATTGGGTTTGGTTTATCATGGGATAGTAATGGTCCACCGGATTGGGAAGAATTACGAAGAGCGATTTTTTCTCAACCAGATTGTAGTTGGATATTGTTAATTGATGATGCAGAAAAATTATCTTGGGATACATTAAATGCATTAATAAATCTATATACTACAGTTAGCGCTGAAGGCAGTCAGTTTAGTTTAATTTTATTTGCAGATGTTAGTTTATCTGATAGTATTAAAAATTCTGTATTAAAAGATTTTTTTGAAACTAAGTTTCAAATAGTTGATTTGCAATCATTAGAATTAGAAGAAATGACAATATTTTTGCGCGATCATATGAAATTAATATTTGATCGTAAAACATTGAAAAAAATTTATAATGCATCCAGTGGGGTTATAGGTAAAGTTAAACAATTAGCAGTTTCAGAATTAAATATAAGGAATACTGGAGAAACTATGGTATTTAAAAATTTGTTAGAAAATATAATTAGTCCACCGGTGGTGCGTGTCGTTGTTTGTGGTGGCTTATTATTTGTTGCCTATATTTTATTTGGGGTTACTCAAAAAAAAGATGCAGGTTCAGTTGATATTGCGATGGAGCAAGAAGCACAAGCATCTGTGCAAAATGTACAAGTTGCGCACAATGAGCGTATTGTAAATTCTAAGATTCAAACACAACGAGTTATAGATAATATTGCTGTTCCTGCTGTAGCATTGCAAACTGTTGCATCAACATCTCATGAAAATATACAACAATATGATCAGTTATATCAAAAGCTTCATACTGATTTGAAAAATAGTTTACAAGAGCAATTATCTCAGTTGCAAATAGAAGTAAATAGATTACAAGAAAAAATAACAAAATTACCAGCAACTACAGCAACTACACAAAAAATACTTATAGAAAAAACTCCATCAACTATTAAACCGAACCTCACAACTAAACCAACAAATATAGTCAAAACCAATACATTACAAATAAACAATGCTGAAAAACAATTGTTAAAAGTCGCTAAAAATCGGTATGTATTGCAATTAATGGCATCTAAAAATGAGCAATCTGCAAAGAGGCTTATTAGTAACCATCCTGCGTTATCTAATAAAGTAAAATATTTTTGTGGTAAATTTAGGCCGCAGGAAGATGCTTGGTTTGTAGTTGTGCATGGTAGTTACGTTAATAAAGAATCGGCGATCAGCGATATAAAAAATTTGCCAGCAGAATTGCAAAAATTAAAACCAATAGTACGTGATTATGCTTCTGTGCATCAATTGATTAATAATAAACACTAGGTGACTGTGTAAGAACTTATACTTTTGCACTCGCTAAACTCGCCATGCTCAAACAAACGCTCGTTTAAAAGTATAAGTTCTTACATAGTCTTTAAGGTATAAAATGGCATTAATAATTACTGACGAATGTATCAACTGTGATGTTTGTGAATCAGAATGCCCAAACCAAGCAATATATCAAAGGGCAGAAATATATGAAATTAATCCAGAGTTATGCACAGAATGTATTGGACATTTTGATGTACCGCAGTGCCAGGTAGTCTGTCCAGTAAACTGTATTATAAAACCATAATCCATCACCCCAGGCTCCCATCTAGTTTATAGAGAGGGAAGTGAACTTGTATTTCATGTTACACAAAAAAACTCTTTATTCTCTATGTGATATGCAGTTAATGGACCACCCCAACGGCAACCAGTGTCTAAAGAAATAACATTTGGGTGATCAGCATAGCCAGCTAATGCCGACCAATGTCCGAAAGCAACGGTAACATTCTGAGTTTTACGATGTTTAATTGTATACCAAGGTGCGTAGCCATTAGGTGAATCTAGTGCTGTTCCTTTGCTGTGTAAATTTAATTTACCATCAGTAGTACAAAAACGCGTTCTGGTTAAATAATTAATGATACAGCGTATTCTGTCCCAAGAAATTAGATTATCGTCCCAATTGTCAGGCTGATCTCCGTAAATATTATTATATAATTTGGTAGCCATGGGACTTTTTAAGATTGATTCTACTTCATTGGCCAAGATTAAAGTTTTTGTTATATCCCATAACGGATGAACACCGGCATGAACTAATAACAAGTTAAAATTATTATTAAAATGCACTAATGGCCTATATTCTAGCCAATTGATTAAATCCATTACATCAGGAGCATTTAAGACCTGTATAATGCCATTTATGGCATTAGGATTGTTTTGGTTATTGCTGAGCATGTGGGATAGTAGGGTCTTATTATAAGCACATGCTAAAAGTATTAAATCATGATTACCTAAAATACAAATTACTTGTTGTTCTAACGATTTAATCAATCTAATAGTTTCTAATGATTTCAATCCACCATTGATTAAATCGCCAGTAAACCATAATTGATCTTGAGAATTAAAGTTAATTTTTAAAAGTAATTGCTCTAATTTATTTAGGTGGCCATGAATATCGCCAATAATATAAGTACTCATTTATACTAACTCACTTGAACATATAGACATATTACAGCAAAATTGGAATTATGTTTACAGATTTAGATTTTCAAATTAATAAAATTAAAGCTTTAGTGGCAGATAGTTTTGAACAAGTAAACCAAACTATATTAGATTGCGCAGTCTTTAGCAATATTTCCAACTCATTTTCTTTAATAAATAAACATATTACCGCAAATATTGGAAAACAATTGCGACCACTGTTGCTATTATTATCTGCAAATGCAATTAAAGAATCAACAAACCATAAAATTAATGATCAAAACAATAATTATATAAAACTAGCGGCTGTTACTCAGTTAATCCATATTGCTAGTTTATTACATGATGATGTACTAGATAATTCTGAAATGCGACGCAATAAAAAAACTATTAATGCAGATTTTGGAAATAAATGTGCAATTTTAGCTGGTGATTTTTTGTATTCTAAAATATTTAATCTCATTGCAAAAATAGATAGCCAGCATAACAATAAACTAATAGATTTAATTGCAGACACATCTAGCTTCATGGTTGAAGGAGAAATATTGCAACTATCAGAAAAATATAATTTTACTATCAATGAAGAAAGATATTTACAAATTATAATCGCAAAAACTGCCAGACTATTCTCCACTACTATGCAGTTGCCAGCTATATGTTCTGGTTCTTTATATAGCACTTCTTTAGCTGAATGTGGTTTAAATTTAGGAATTGCCTATCAATTATTAGACGATATTTTTGATTATTATAAATTAGGTAATGATATAACAGAAGGTCGTATTACTTTGCCAGTGATTTTTTTATTAAATAATGCAGATATTTATACTAAGCAAAATATCATTAATATAATTAAAAAATACTCTAATATGAACCATTTCAAACAATCAGAGCAATTGAGGTTTCTTAGAAATACCATGTTAAATAATGGTGGGTTTAATTATACTTTTAACCTAGCAAAGCAATATTTAATTAAGGCAAAATCTGTTATTAATATATTGGTAGAGTCTAAATATAAGCAAGGAATTTTACAAATTATTGATTGTTTATTATGCCTACAGTTACCAAAGACATGTAATGTTCAAATAGATTTATTAAGTAATTATAACTGCGGCATGTAAACTAAGTCTGGTTTGATATGGGCTTTATCAAGAGCATTCAGAGTGAACAGTTAATTTGCTAATTTAGGCCTCACCCAAACACTCTCAACTATAAAGTCACGCTTACCACAGCCCTCTCCAGCTAACGCTGGTAGAGGGCATAACCATCATTATCATTAGATATTTTTTGATATATTTTCCAGGACTTTCCAATTCAATTATTAATTTGCGCTCTAAACATGCAAAATCTGCGATATAATGAGTCTTTATTAATATTAATGTTTCCGCCCTCTACCAGCGTTAGCTGGAGATGGCTGTGGTAAGCGTGACTTTATAGTTGAGAGTGTTTGGGTGAGGCCTAAATTATCAAATTAACTGTTCGCTGGACGGCTCTGTGGGCTTTATATAATAACCTGACATTTTTCACAAAAAAAAGTAGATCTTTGACCCAATTTAATTTGTCGAATTTTAGTATTACAAATTTTACAAGACTGATTGGCTTTACTATATACTTGTAAAGTTTGGGAAAATGTTCCAGCTTTTCCAGTTGGATCGAAAAAATCTTTTAAAGTAGTACCGCCTTGTTCAATAGCTTGTCGTAATATTTTTTTAATTGCAGTTATTAATTTTTGCATATGGATTAATTTAAGATTTTTAGTTACGCTAAGCGGATGAATTTTAGATTTAAATAAAGCTTCGTTGGCATATATGTTACCAACTCCGACTATTATTTTATTATCCATAATGAATTGTTTTATAGACAAAGTTTTTTTATTAGCTTTGTTTAAAAGGTAACTAGCCGTGCATATTGGGTCAAAAGGTTCTGGGCCTAAATTTTTTAATAAAAAATGTTCTAATGGATTAGTGGTTGTCCAAAGTATGGTCCCAAAGCGACGTGGATCGTTATAGCGTAAGACAGTATTATTTTGTAGAATTAAATCTAAATGATCATGTTTGGTGATTGGAGTTGATTTATCTAAAACACTTAACTTGCCTGACATGCCTAAATGAATAATTAAATGTCCGTGATCAGAATTATATCGATTATGGCATTCAATTAATAAGTATTTTGCTCTGCGATAAATATTTTTAATAATATTGTTTTGTAGGATTTCATTTAATTCTAGGTTAATTGGCCAACGTAACAATGCTTTACGTACTATTACTTGTTCAATATTATAATTAATAATAGCCAGCTTTAGATGGTTACAAATAGTTTCAATTTCTGGTAACTCTGGCATATATCAATCAATTTTTGTTCAGATCCAAATATGAATTAATTTATTAAGTAATCTATAATTAAAATATGGATAATAGAAAATTATTACTATATAGATTATTTAGCATAAGAAAAGCATTTTCTTTGGTAGAGCTAATGATAGTTGTTGCTATATCTGCGGCAATATCTGCAATTGCCATTCCAAATTATAAAGACTACATCAATAAAGCCAAAGTTACCGAAATGATAAGTATTGTAGATCCATGTCAAACACAAATATATCAATATTTTATTAAAAATGGAGGTTTTCCTGACGGTACTACTACACCAATAACTTGTCAGGGACAAACAATCCTAGTTGCCGCCGTTCCAATTACAACAGATCATGCTATAAAAGGTAAAATACATGCTGCATACCAGTCAACTGCATCTTATGCTCAATTTATATTAATCAATGAAGATCTTAAACCCAGCTCTGGGACACCATATAATTTGTATGTTAGATTAACAATAAATGCAACTGGGGAAATATTATTTAGTTGTGGGTATCCTAGTGGTACGAGTAATGGTATGCCAGTTAATTATATGCCGCCTAATTGTATAACTACTACTAGTAATATGTTACCACCGTGAAATAAAAAAATATCTTTTATTTTAAAATTTCTTCTAAATAATTATCGTCTAACTCTTTTTCTTGTTGATGGTTAATTCCTGGTGAATCTAAGAATTTCATGACAGTCTTACTAGCGTGTGCTACTGCACGTTTTGCGCGCTCATCAGTTAATTTTCGTTGTTTTTCTTCTTCTTTCCTTCCGAGTTCAGACTTAGCAGCAGCGGCTAGTGCTGTATTTGCTTTTTGATCAGCTAATTTTCTTAAATTTTGTTCAGTATCGATAATTTGTTGCAATCTGGTTTGTTGGTTTTGTAAAGAAATAATTTTTGCATCGAGCATACTAATTTGTTGTTCTTGTTGTCTTGCTAATTCTTCTAGCCCTGCGATTTGATTTTGTAATTCATCGGTATGAGATAAAAGGTTAGAATGCTCAAATTGAAAATTTTGCAAACTTTTTTCTAATATTTGTTTATCATGTTCGGTAATTTCTTGATATCGATTAAATTGTTGTTGTAGTTCATATTTAGCTATTTCTTCGGAATTTTTTACCAATTCAAGCTTGCGAAATTTTTCTGTTAATTCGGTATGATCTTGTTCTATTCTTTTTTTTAAGCCCTCGATCTCTTGTCTGGCTAGTTCTGTTTGAATAGTTTGATTTAAACTTATTTGAGCCTTATCTTCGGCAGCTTTTCTAGCTTGGATCTCTGTTTGTAAGGCTTGCTCTAATATTCTAGTTTGTTCAACTGCTTTGTTAATTTTACCTTCAGCAATTCTTCTAGCCTTTTCTTCTTCTTTCTGAGCTTGTTCTGCAAGTTGGGCTTTTTCTATGGCAATCCCTAATTGAGATGCTGCTATGTGAACTTGATCTATAGCTTTTTTCATTCGTAGTTCAGCCGAGATCCTAGCTTGTGCTTCGGTATTACGAATGAGTTCTGCTTGTTCAGCTTTATCGGTTGCTTCAGCAATTTTCAAATTGGCAGTTAAAGAGGTGATTTCATGTTCTTTACTTTTTAGATCATTTATTAAACGATTAATTTTTTGTCCATTTTGGCTAGAATTAGGAATTTGCATATTATTAGGTTGAAAAAAACCACCAAGCAGTAATGAGCTATTCGATTTATCAGTGATTTTTTGAACTATCTGCTCTTTTTGATTGTTTTTTTCTTGTAATATTGATTTTAATTGTTCGCCGTCAGTCATTTTTTCTTTATAGCTAGCTGGTGGCAAAGAAGTATCTAAAGTTGCTTGAGTTGTATAAGGGTTATTTAAGGCTTGATCTAGTAAAGCAGTTTTCCACGGTCTATGTGGTTTTTTAATAAATGGCGCACTATTTGGGTCATTTAACTCAGCCATCCTTCTTACTCCATTTCATAACTATATAATTTAAAAAGTTTATACCATAGTCTATTATAGTTGTGGTTTTTTTGATTTGGCGAATCGGATGTATAATACTTTTTTTAAATCAACGGATACCTGGTATTAATGAATATTAAAAATTCTAAATTACGGATTATTGCTGGCAAATTTAGAGGGCGTAAAATTTTTTTTAATGATCAAAACGTTGCATTACGCCCCACTTTAAACAGGGTGCGTGAAACAGTATTTAATTGGCTAGCTCCTTATATGTTAGGGGCTAATTGCCTAGACTTATTTGCAGGTAGCGGTATATTTAGTTTCGAGTCTTTGTCGCGAGGTGCAAATTGTACGTTAGCTATTGAACAAAACCATAATACTTGCCAGAATATTTTAAAGAATAAAGTTATTTTAAATTTAAAAGATCAGGAATTTAAAATAATGAATCAGGATGTGTTGCTGTTTTTAAAAAAACCAAATTTATTAGAAGATTCTGATAGCAATATCTTTAATATAATATTTTTAGATCCACCATATAATCAAAACCAACAGCTATTGTTGGCAAGTTTAAATTTATTAGTTAGTAATAATTTTTTGCGATATGGTAGTAAAATTTATTTTGAATGTGATAAAGATAATAGCATATTTAAAGAAAAAAACTTCCCTAGAACATTGCAGTTAATTAAATCTAGTAAAGCGGGTAGGGTTTATTTTTATTTAGTAGAGTACGTTGCATGATAAATCAAAAATTACAAGTTTTTTTAGTTGGTGGAGCAGTTAGGGATGAATTGTTAGGATTACCATGTACTGAGCGTGATTGGGTGGTTATTGGTTCCACAGAGAGTGATATGCTAGCTTTGGGTTTTAAAAAAGTTGGCAAAGATTTTCCGGTATTTATTCATCCTAAAAGTGCTGAAGAGTATGCATTAGCTCGCACCGAACGCAAAACTGCAAAAGGATATTATGGGTTTAAGTGTGATTTTTCACCAAATATTACATTAGAAGAAGATTTGTTACGGCGTGATTTAACCATTAACGCCATAGCTAAAGATACCAATGGCAAAATTATTGATCCGTTTGGTGGGCAAAATGATTTGAAAAACAGAGTTTTAAGACACGTCTCACCAGCCTTTATTGAAGATCCAATCAGAGTTTTAAGAGTAGCGCGTTTTGCTGCAAAATTTGCAAATTTTGGATTTAGTATAGCTCCAGAGACTATAGAGTTAATGCGGATCATTGTAGATAATCAAGAATTAAATTATGTAACTGCTGAAAGGGTATGGAAAGAAATAGAAAAAGCTTTAATTACCAATAATCCACAAGAATTTTTTTTATCATTACGATTGAGCAATGCTTTAGAAAAAATTTTTCCTGCATTAAATAAACTTTGGGGAATTCCGCAAAATGCTATATGGCATCCAGAAATAGATACTGGTGTACATACTATGCTAGCATTACAACAAGCAGTTAAATTAAGTTCTGATCCAAAAATACGTTTTGCAGTATTGTGTCATGATCTAGGTAAAGGGAATACTAAAACAGAGGATTTACCAAAACATTATGGCCATGAACAGCAGGGAGTAGATTTAATTAATAAATGGTGTACTCAATATAAAGTTCCAAATAATTATAAAAGTTTAGCTGTTAAAGTTGCTAAATGGCATTTACATAGTCATAGAGCGTCAGAATTAAATCCAAGTACTATTTTAAAATTATTTATAGCATTAGATGCATTTCGTCAGCCAAAAAATTTACAGGATTTTTTAATAGCTTGTACGGCGGATGCAACTGGGCGTCTTGGTAAAGAACAGGATATATATGGATCTGCGGATTTTTTAAATAAAATTTTTGAAAATCTTGGACAAATTACTGCGCAACAATTTATATCGCAAGGAATAAATGGTAAAAAATTGGGTGATGCAATTAAACAAGCTCAAATTAAATTAATTAAAAAGTTAAAAAAACAATGATTAGTGGATGTTTAATACTGAATATTTAAAAAATTTAGTTACCATTTGTAAGAAAAAAGCCATATAATTTGTTCCAGAAAATCTGCAATGTTTTTGATCATAATGACATTGAAAGAGATCTAATAACAGGTCATCTTAGTACTGTTTTTAGATGCCATAGGAGGGCATAAAAATGTCGGTAGGGATAATAAAAAATTTACAAAAGTTATTAACAGTGCAAAAGGCTCGCGTGCAACAGTTAGAAGTAGAACTATCTCAAGTCAAGCAAACTAAAGCATGCTTAGAAGATGATTTTTTTCATGCTATAGCTCAGTTACAGTTAATTAAATTACAACAAAAATAATTTCTACTCATCCCAATTCACTTTAATCAATCATTAAGGTTACTATTTGGATACCGAAAATTAGTTTAGTAGAAATCAACTAGAGATCAAGCTAATTTGGTAAGTAGAGGTTACATAATATTTTTTATTATATAATGAGGTCTTTGTTTTACTTCGTTAAAAATTCTTGCAATGTATTCTCCTAGAATTCCAATTGAAAGTAATTGAATTCCACCAAAAAATATTATAGCTACCATTAAAGATAGATAACCAGGAACATCCACACCATAAATAGTGGTTTTTATAATCATAAATAATGCATAAATAAAGGCTATGCTAGAGATGCATAATCCAACTAAGCTCCATATACGTAGGGGTGCATTAGAAAAAGATATGATGCCAGTTATTGCTAAATCAGTTAAATTTTTTATACCAAAAGTACTTTTACCAGTTGTTCTAAGAGAAGCTTTAAACTCTATACCAAGGCTTTTAAAGCCAACCCAAGAATAAAGCCCTTTAGTAAAACGACTTTTCTCTTTGCATTCAGTTAATGCTATAACAATTTTATGATCTAATAAACGAAAGTCTCCGGCATTTGCTGTTATGTTTATTTTAGTTATAGAGTGCATTAACAAATAAAACCATTTAGTTAAAATTCTTTTAAGCCGGGATTCGTCATCTCGATTATTCCTGATGCCGTATACCATATCGAAGCCATCACTCCAATGTTTTAGCATAGTTGGAATTAATGCAATGGGATGCTGAAAATCAGAATCTATTAGTATGGTTACTGTATTATTTGGATCTTTGGATACATATTCTAAGCCTGCAAATAAAGCCATTTCTTTACCAAAATTTCTGGATAGTTGAATTAATTTGACGTTAGCTGAAGTAGATAATAATATAGATTTTTTTAAATTTAATACTTCTTCGACAGTTTTGTCGGAACTGCCGTCATCTATAATAATTAATTTCAGGTTATTAGTAACTTGTTGTATTTGATTAATTAAGGATGTAAGAAAATCCTTGATTATTTCTGCTTCATTAAAGCAGGGTACAATACAAGAAATTGATAGTTGTTTATTTTGTAGTAATTCGATACGTGTTTGCGTGTCATTATTCATATGTAATTAGTATATTAAATAGTGCACTTAGAAGATACTCTTGGTAAAGGCTCTGGTGGTTCTTCTGGTTTTATAAAAGTTGGGGTGCTTTTGGGGTACCCTATTAATGTTTTTCTTCTTTCTATGCATAAAGCTAATTGTTCTGGCTGAATTTGCAAATCTATAGTATCTAAGTTATCTAATAGATGTTTTAAATCTGAATCATATAATTTATTAAAGATAACTAAATCGCAGCCAGCTTGTAAAGCTTCTTTAGTAATCATGAGATTAATGGCTTGTTCTTGGGTTGGATGTTGATTAATAGCATTTAGCTTTTGAATTATAGAGTCGATGTCTTTTTGATTGCTTAGGGCAAATTCTTGAGCTGCTTGCATAGATAAGCAATCGCTAATAATGGCTCCATTAAAGTTTAATTGGTTACGTAATATATCCTGTAGCCATATTTTAGAACATCCAGCTGGTTTAGAATCTATTTCTTGGTATATAACATGAGCAGGCATAATAGCTGGTAAGCTATTATGTTCAATTAGTAATCTAAAGGCCTTTAAATCTTGATCAAAAATTTCTTCTTGTTTTCTTTGATCAATGGCGGTTGTTAAATGTGAATCTGCCAGAATTGCACCGTGGCCAGGGAAATGTTTGCCTACGGCTTGCATGCCGGCATCCTGTTGTCCTTTAATAAATTTGGCAGCTAATTCAGCAACTATAGTTGGATTAGAATGAAAAGCGCGTTCTCCAATCACTGAACTTATATTATCGTGATTTAAATCGATAACTGGGGCTAAATTTAAATCTATGCCGCATTGTAATAAATCAGACGCTATTTGATAGCCATATTGGTATGCTTTAGTTAATGCGGTATGTGGTTCGGTATCGTATAGTATTCCTAATGGTTGCATTGGTCCTGGGTTTGTAAATTCTTCATTCTTAAATCTCCAGACCCTACCACCTTCGTGATCGATCATTATTATAACGCTTGGATTTATTTTTTTGATTGCAGTTACTAATTCAATAATTTGCGGCTTACTTTCGAAATTTCTAGTAAATAAAATTACACCACCAATATTTTTATGATTTAAAATTTGTTGTTCTTCTAAATCTAAGCTTGTAGTTTTTAAGCTAATTATTATTGATCCAGGATTAAGACTTGGCATATGCGCATAACCTATTTTTTCAAATGAAATAAATAAATATATAATATATTTATTTATTTCTGTCTATAAGTTAGTTTTATCTAAATTTAAAATAATGAGAGAGATCCGTGGTTGATAGTTTTTAAGTTACATTAAAAAAAGACCAATCTTGATGGATTGGTCTTTTTACTACTTACTACAATTTAATAATGTTAAAAAAGTATTATTATTTTGCACCGCCAAACATAGCAGATAGGGCTGCAACAGATTTTCTAGCGCTTTTATCTATTTCTCCTCGTTCCTGAGCAGTAATAGGATGAATGTTATTGCTAGTGTTTGGGTTTGCAGAAAAAATAAGGCCGTTTCGTGTAGACATTTCAGCTGCACGCTTTGCAAATTCGGCTTCTATTAGTTCTTGTTCATGTTTTATTTGTTGAGTTGCTTGTAAAGTTACAGTTTTTGCAGTTTCTGGAGTAGCAGGTTCAAGATGTTTTATCGGTGCTTTAGCTTTGGTTTCTTTTAGAGCTGCTAAGTTCAGTGCTTGCTTAGCTGCTTGTAATATTGCAATATCTTGCTGTTCTGTAAATAAAATTACATTTCTGCCACTATTTTCATCCACATTTAGTCTATTATGTGCATTTAATTGCTTAGATAGGTTAATTAAATTTAATTGTTTTTCTTCGGTTAATATGCCTTCTCTGTGATTTGTTTCCATGCTTTGAAGATCTTGAAGTGCTACTTCTCTATTTTTTTGTTTTTCTAATTGTACATTTAATTCGGCTCTTTGATATTCGTCTAATTGGCACACTATATCAAAAACTTCATCACTTAAGGCTGCTTGTTTAGCTATAGGTAAACGTGGTACTTGTTTACCATTAAATAAATCTTGTATTTCTTGTGCGGAATATGCACTTAAATTTACTGTTGTTACTTGTTGTATCAATGTTTGTAGCATGTTTGGTCTCCTAATTTTTATATTTTTAATTATGCACGTAGCTTACTATAAAGTTAATTTAGCAGCAAATTTTTTATTGTTGATATACTCATTTATTGTGGTTGTGGGTTGTAATGAAGTTTGGTGGTTAGTTGGTTAGTTAAAAATTTAAAATATTTCTTTTGGATCTACATCAATAGACCAATTTATAGAAGATGGAATTTTATTAATAGCTAAAAAAGTTATAATTTGGCTATTAATTGTTTGCAAAACAATTCTATACCGTTTTCTTGATTTTAGAAGAAGATTTATTTACTAAAGGTGATAAATTTGAGTCAATTAAAATTAAAATAGATGGAAATGAGAATATTATATGCATGACTAATGCAATAAAAGAAATTAAAAAAAATATTGACGAAAATAAATTAAGGTATTGCTTACTTGGAAAAGTTTATTCTAAAACTATGAAGGATAAAATGTATAGTTGCATGAATTGTGTAACTTCAGTTAATTTAGTATTAGAAGCAGGAGGAATTATAGTGCCAAACGGAGATCAACAGACTCCTTCTCGTATGTTAAATGAATTGAAGCAAGAAATGTATGATCAAAACGATATTATACGGAGCAGATATGTTAACTCATTCTCGTGATATAAATAAAAAATTACAAGAAGGTGAACAACTTGAAAAAAATGAATGTTATCTGCAGGCTTTCGAAATTTATGATCGACTTGTTAAAGATTATCCCTATTCTAAAGCTTCTATTGGACATTTAGGTAGTTGTTATGGAGCGCTAAGACGTAGTGGTGAGTTTGAAAAACCTTTAAGTAATGAAGATGTAAGAGAAAGAATATTTCAGATGCAGCGAAAACGTGCTGAACAACCCTTAGAATTTTTTGATAAGTGCAAGAGTTCAATAGGTAGTGATATTACTCCGGTAGATAGTAGTGATGTAGGCCCAACAGGAGGTAACAGGAAGCTACACATATAATGTACAATCTGACCACAGTAATTTGATATAGGCATATGTTATTTTTGCACCACCCATAATTAAAATATTTCTTTTGGATCTACATCAACAGACCAGCTAATAGAAGATGGAATTTTATTGTTAGTTAAAAAAGTTATAATTTGGCTATTAACTGCTTGCAAAACAATTCTATCAGTGTGTTGAAATAACAATCTAGCATGGAATTTTTTTTTACGTTTTTCCATTATTGCTGGGATTGGGCCAAAAATTTCACAGGAATTTTTTTTATCCAAAGCGTTCTGTATAGCCAATTGTTTAATTTTTGTTAAGAATTGCAAACAAGTATCAAGACTATTGCTGTCAGCTCGCCATAATATTTGGTGACTAAATGGTGGTAAGCCAGAGATTTGTCTTTCTTTAAATAATATTTCAGAAAAATTTTGATAATCATAATTTGCTATGGCTTGAATAAGTGGATTATGTGGATGAGAAGTTTGTAATAATACTTTACCTGGTTTTTCTCGACCAGCTCTACCAGCAACTTGAATAATTAATTGACCAAAACGTTCTGTAGAGCGAAAATCACTGCTAAATAAAGCACTATCTAAATCAATTATTACTACTAGTCCTAGATTAGGGAAATGATGTCCTTTAGCAATCATTTGGGTACCAATTAAAAGATTTATTTTTTGATCTAATATATCAGTTACAATTTTATCGAATTCATGTTTTTTAGAAGTAGAGTCTTTATCTATTCTGGCAATATTAGCCGTTGGGAATAATTCCTGAAATAATTGTTCTATACGTTCTGTGCCTTGTCCAAGCGGCATTAATTTAGTTTGGTTACAATTTGGGCATATAGGTGGTATTGGTATAGTTTCTTGGCAGTGATGACAATGTAATTTATTAGTATAAATATGCCAGATCATATTGGCATCGCAATGAGAACATTTTTTTATAAATTGACAGTTAAAGCATTTTAGAACTGGAGCAAAACCTCTGCGGTTAATAAATAATAATACTTGATGATTTTGAGTTAAATATTGTTGAATTTCGTCAATTGCAGCATTAGATAAACCGGCTGACAATTTTTTATGTCTGATATCTATGATTTTAATGGACGGTAGGCATGATATAGCTCGCGTAGGTAATTTATAGTGATTATATTTGTTTAAATTAGCATTATGTAGTGTTTCTAAGCTAGGGGTTGCAGAACCTAGTACTATTGGGCAATGTGCAAATTTGGCACGCATAATTAAAAAATCTCTAGCCATATAATGTAAAGAATCTTGTTGTTTGAAAGATAAATCGTGTTCTTCATCAATAATAAATAACCCTGGATTTAATAATTCAACAAATGCAGCCGATCTAGTGCCTAAAATTATTTTGGCTGTACCATTTTTAGCATTTAGCCAGCTTAAATAACGTTGTTTGTTGGGTATGTGGGAATGCAGGATAGCAATTTGTATTCCAGCAAAACGTTTAGTAAAACGTTGCCAGGTTTGTGGGGTTAAACCAATTTCTGGTACTAAAATTAATATTTGTTTATCTTGATTAAGCATGAATTTGGTTAGTTGTAAGTAAATTTCTGTTTTTCCGCTACCAGTGACGCCTTCTAGTAAAGTTACATTAAATTTATTACTTTGTTGTAATATGCTATCGATAATGGTCTTTTGTGTGGTGTTTAATATAATATTATTTTTCTCTTGATCTGGATCCTTAAGCTTTAATTGATTATTTTTGTCTTTTGGTAATTTGTTTTCTTTGAAATATTTTGGTAAAGCACAATCTAATATTGCGCCGATAGAGCTTTGATAATAATTGCTAGCCCAAAGTAATGTTTGATATAACGGTTTTGAAAAAACTGGATTTAAATCTATTAATTCTATAATAACCTTTAATTTGTTTTCAGGTATATTAGTATGATTATTTATCTCTACTATGAATCCAATTAAAGTTTTTTTACCAAAAGGTACTATTACTCTAGTTCCTATAACAGCTTGATTGATAATTGCCTCTGGAATTTTATAGTCAAATAATTTTCTTAATTGAGAGAATAATGCAATTTTAGCTATCATTTCCGTCGCTTGTTATTTGGGGTTTTTTATAATTGTTGACTGAACGACGTAAAAACCTATTTTTTCTAATTGTAGGTTTTATAAGAAGATGTCTTCTTCTGGTAAATGGGCTATTAACACGAAAATTTTTTGGCTTGTTATTTGTTAATTCATCATCAACTAAAGGAGGTTCGATATAAACTAATTCTTTTTGCATGTTTTTCCTTATTTGTGTGTATTAATATTGTTTTTAGTATACATAAAACTATATTTTGATAACTATTAAGATTGAAAAATATTGTAAATTAAGTGTGCTATAAATTAAAAACCATTTATAAATTTTTCCTTGTGGATAAGTTTGTTGACCAATGTTTATATTTAGCTGAGTTATATTACTGTGCTCCAATCTAACATATATTTGATATGTCTAAAATATACCCAATATACCAATAAATTAGTAGACGTTTCAATGCTAACTTGTGGATAACTTTGTGGATAAAAATTAAAAATATTTTAGCTGAATTACGAAAATGTTAATTTTATTATTTTATAATTTTTAAGTGTTATTTTTGAATAGGACTAGATTTTTTTATAACACATTGATTTATATGGATATTTTTTGCAATAAATTTTTTTATAAAATTTTTATTGCAATTTTGTACAGTTATAGATAAAATTTCACTTCCTATTGCTTTGCAGTTTATTCTGTGGATCTTCATGTGCATAACTAAAGGGTTCATTTTTTAGTTATGTTATCTTTCAAGTTTTTGTAAGTGTTTTATAGCGTAATTATTTGGCATTTAGACGTTAATTAAGCTTAAATTATGCAAAGCTTTACAAAAACACCTGTTGATAACTTTGTGGATATCTATTTGTTGGTGTGCTGATCATATAAAAATAAGATTTAATATTAGCTAATTAAGTACAATAAAATAATGGCCAGAGAGGGAATTGAACCCCCGACACAAGGATTTTCAGTCCTTTGCTCTACCAACTGAGCTATCTAGCCAAGACGAATAAAAATTTAAATTTAAATAAATAGTAAGTTATATAAACAAGATACAACTAATAAAAAATATATTAACCCTCACTGTAGTCATTGAAGTCAATGGTATTAATTTTTGACGGACTCTTAGAAGCGTTTTGATTAATATTAATCCCCACCCTAAGATTGGGTGGGGTAATATTTTA
>CAIJNR010000047.1 GCA_903822055.1 uncultured Francisellaceae bacterium
TGGTAAACCAACATAACCTAACCCTATAACTGCAATTCGCGCTGTTTTAGTATTAAATTTTGCTAATAGCTGCTCTATATCTATCGATTGAATTGCTGGATTATTTAAATTAATAAAGTCCATAAATTTATGTGTCCTTATTTATAATTTTAAACTTTTTCTACCGCATACAATGGAATAGAAATTTTTACTGGTTGTTGGATTAAATTTATTAGCAACTGTACCCGTTGATCATCTGTCATTTGTTCATATATAGCAACATGGTTAACAAAAGCACCATCTATAATTCTAACTTGTTCGCCTGGCTTAAATAATTCCAAAACTGATAAATTAACTAAACCCTTTTCATCATGATTTTTATGTAATTCCTCAACTATATAATCAGGGACATTAGCCGGCAACCCGTGGCTATTCTTTAACAAATAACTAACTCCTGGTGTATAGTTAATCGATAACCAATTGCTAAGATCCGGATCTAAATTAACAAAAAAATACCGAGGAAATAATGGAGCAAAAACTGTATCAATCCTACGAGCATGTCGCCTTAATTTTTTATACCGTGGGATATAAGTATCAAAACCTTGATTTTGTAAATTAAGTTCAGCAATAGATTCTTTGTTCGGATAACAATGCACCACAAACCACTTTAAAGACATTTATATACACCTATTATTAAATCATACATACATTCTATTATTAAATCACACGCATAACTTTTTACCTAGATTTATAAATTTTATTTGATATTTAGTCAATGTTTAGCCAAAATAAGCCATGTTACAAATTATCCTCACCAAAATTCTATTAGGCGTAAGCCTAGCTGCTCCTATTGGACCAGTTAATGCAGAAATGATTAAACGTGGTCTTGTAAGCGGCTTTTGGGGGGCATTTAGTGTACGTTTGGGTGGAGCCATCGCTAATAGTGTTTGCTTGTTAATTGCCTATTTTGGGTTGGGGCAATTAATGCAACATCCAATAACTTTATTTAGTGTTTCTTGTATAGGCGAAATCGTACTTATTTATATGGGAATTACAACCATTATCAAAGCCAGTTCAAGAAATTTTATGACTATAGTTAAAGCTAATAATGGATCTAACCCAACAAAACATTATTCTAATAAAAGCGGCCTATTAATAGGCTTGACATTAGCTTTTACTAGTCCTATTGGCATAATGTTTTGGCTAAGTACTTTTACTGCCAGTATCCAACAAAATACTTCATCTCATCTGAATATAACTGACTTACTAATTAACTTCTTTATTATTGCTGGTGTATTGTTGTGGGGGGCTTTTGTTAGTCTTATATTACATTTTGGCAGTAAAATCATAGATAATAAGAAGCTACGCATTGTATCTACTTTATCTGGGTTAATACTTATATACTTTGGTGTTAAGTTTGGGATAGCTAGCTTTAAAAATTTTAATAGTTTGTTTTTTTAATTAGCTTTAAACAACTCTATCCATCTGAAAAACAAATATACAAATCATCGGTAAGCTTATTATAGCTATTAAGTAAATTGATATTATTGAGTTGACACAAAAACTGCGGTGTTGGTAGCATTAATTTGTACATACATCTGAAGGGAGATTAGTTGTTATGCTAAAGTTATTACCGTTATTGCTACAAACGTTAACCCAAGTGTTATTTCAATTTAACAAAATTAATAAAAAAACACTTGTTTTTGGGTTAACCTTTTTAGCAATAACAGTAACAACCTTATATTTTTGGCAGCATAACTCTAAACCCGGTCAATCTGTGTGGGATGTTTTAGATTATTATGGTTTTAATGAACCTCAGCAAAAACAATCATTAGAATTTATGATGAAAAAGGCAGGAATTATAAAGCCAACAGAAACTTTTATGACTATTTTTCCAAAAAGGAAAAACCCTTCTAAGCTTTTTAAAGATGTTTTATATTTTATTGAATTAATTCAAAAACATTTCACTATTAGAGCTGGAATGCAAGAACAGTCTACAACTTGGATGACAGAAAATATCCAGGATATTGGAATTTCATTGGATAAATTAAAAATAATTAATATAATACCTCCAACAATTTCTGAACCAGATGTAATTGTAGTTTTTGGTGCTGTTATGCCAACTATAAAAGCTAGACTTAAGTATCTTGATGAATTACATAGCAAAAATGCTTTAAAAGTTAATTTTTTAGTATTATTAACCGAAGAACGTAAAGTTAGCATAGGAGTTGATGGAACAGAACTAGAATTAACTGAAATAGCCAAAAAATATAATACTACTTTAGACAAATTAACAGAAAATGTGTTAATACAAGAGGCATATACTGCTACAACAATTAGCAATGTAGTACCGACAAGAAAATTAATAATTATAGATAACAAAGCAAAAACAGACTATAAAACAGGAAAAATTACAGCTCCTACTACGTGGACAACAGTACAAGAATTATGTAAGTGGTTAAAAGAATATACAGATAGTATACACAGCAGTGTTTTTATATACAGTCAACCTTATCTAAAATATCAAGAATCCATAGTAAGAGAAGTTTTAAGACAAGAAGGATTACCAATAAAATCCGAAGTTATCGGTAATAACGTTGTCGAAATAAATTCAACAAATGTTCACAGATTAATTGATGCCTTAGGAACACAAATTTTAGTACAAACCCCAGAAGTACTTTCTAAAGCTAAAATATACACAAATGATGCACAGGTGAAAGCTAAATTTGTAGAATTATATAAAGAACAGCCTCTTACTTATAATATCGTAAAACATTTATTACCAATAGATAGTAACCAATCTAAATCTAATACCAGTAATCATAAATACAAATGATAATATGATGGGAGTGTGGTATTAAAATTCTTAAGGTTTTTTGACTGGGCCCAGTAGGACTCGAACCTACGACCAAGGGGTTATGAGTTATATACAATGAAAAATCTACCATCAGCTACAACAAAAAACAATAAGTAAATCAACAAGTTATAAGTTTAAGTTTGTTGGCATGTATTGCTGCTTTTAGTTATTTTTATCTATTAGTGCCCCAGAAGTGCCCCTCAGAAGAAGTTTTTGATTTAGTGAATTTTGTCGTATTTTTGTTTGAAAAATTGTCGTATTTTTGTTATATTTAGAATAGAGGCAATCAAAATGGCACGAGTACCGCTAAAACAACAGATCCAAAATAAAATCTCTCGCTACTCAAAACGCAATGTATTTACACGTAATGACTTTAAAAATTTGGGTGATTACGACCAAGTTGGTAGAGCTCTACTATACCTAACTAGAAGTGGTAAGCTTATTCGTATTGGTTATGGCTTATATACAAAAGCACGTACTAATCGTATTACAGGTTCCCCTATGATTGCAGCTGCTGGTGGCTTTGACCAAGTCGCTAAAGAAGCATTAAATTTATTGGATGTACCATGGCAACCAAATATTAACGAACAAAATTATAATAATGGCTCTACTCAGATCCCAGTTAATACTCAAGTATTTATTGATAGTAGATTTAATCGTACAATTGCTACGGATAAATTTAGCTTACGAGTACAACGTCATTGAAATCATTTGATCCAACATTATTTGCAGATATTGCAGACTCCCTTAAAATAGCTAGTCCAGCTTTTATTGAAAAAGATTATTATGCTGTTCAATTATTAAAAGCTATTTCTTCAATAAAATTATCTGAAGGAAAATTAATATTTGCTGGTGGTACATGCTTAACTAAAGTACATTTACCTACATTTAGAATGTCAGAAGATTTAGATCTGAAATTTTTCCCAAATGAAATTTTTATTAATTTATCTGACAATAAAAAAAGGAAATATAGAAGCGATTTTGGTGACCTTATTGCTCAATCAATTGAAAGCACACGGTTGTTTAAGCTAATAAATAAAAACTCAAAGAGCGAAGGTAGATATAAGTGTTTCTCTATTAGCTATCCTAAAACTTATACTCACAGTTCATTAAGACCAGAGTTAAAGTTGGAATTTACTGAGGTTGGTTCACAACATTTATCAACTATAGAATCACCTATTAGTTCTATTTATGCTATTGTAACTAAACAAACACCAGAAATTTATGCCTTAACCTGTGATCCTATTGAAATAATATTAATAGAAAAATTCTTAGGTTTATTAAGAAGAATTGCCGAAATTTGTAGAGGATATTCTGACAATGATGACGAAACTTTAGTTCGACACATATATGATTTACATTTAATCTACCCAACAATTAATGATTTTAGTAAAATTAAAAAAGTATTTAAGTTAATTGTTGATCAAGATGTAATACAGTTTGGTATGAGGCATACTGAATTCAAGCGTAATCCAATTAATGAATTATTATATAGCTTAAATATTCTTACTAGTGAAATTAAATATAAAAATAGGTATAAAGCATTTTTAGGGCCGCTAGTTTATAACTCTAATCCACCGTTGTGGGAACAAGGTATAGATACTCTGCAATTGTTGTCTAAAATATTTTTAGACAATTATTATTAATGAATAATTTTGTATATTTAAATATTGTTTTAATGATAAAGTAAATAATATACTATAGAAAGAAGTAATTTAAATATTTATTAAAGAGGCTTTTATGAAACTGATATCTATAACTACTTTAGATAGTAACGGGTTACCAAGCATATCCAATAAAGATTTAGATGATTCCAGATCCAACCTTGATCCATATGATAAAAAAATATTTGATGCAATATTAAGAGATGACTTGGACTTTATTAGCAGCGAGGTTACGGCATCAAAGCTTAAGATAGATGATTATATTGTTGATATAAGGAATGAAGAAGTTGCAACCCCTTTATTAAAGCTTGCAGTTGGAGGAGAATCAATTTCTTACAAGGTAGCTAAGTATTTGTTAAGCTTCCCAGAAATCAATGTTAACGCTTATGGGAGTAATGGTGAAAATACTTTGCTAAGTTTATGTGCCTTACCATATGGGTATTGGTTACCAGCTCACCTATCAAGTTTTTCTAGGAAAGAAATTGCTACGTTGCTCACCAAACATAAAAAAATTGATATGGATGTTGTTAAATATGATTTTAATTTCGATAGCAATAATTATGAAAAAACAGACCAAACTCCTTTAAAGGCTGCTAAAGAAAAAAGTAATGTTTTCATGATCGAGTTAATCTCTAAGGATCTTACTGAAGAAGTAAAGCCAGAAGAATCCGAGGTGAGATCACAATTTATTCAATTTCATCAACAAATTAAACAAATGCTTAATCAACCATTTCCTATAAATACAAATGCAACAACGACTCAAAACAAAGTTCAAATACCAGAAATGGAAGCTTTTGAAGCAGCTATAAAAGAAGCTAAAGAAATGGCCAGATCTTTTCAAACTTTAAAATTATCTTAAAACTGAATATTCAAATATATTAAAGTGTATTTTAGCTATACAGACATTATTTGCACATAGGACAGGCCCCTACGATTTATATTTTATCGAGTATCTGATTCCACATGCCGATCGGAGAAATACCAGCATAGCCACTTTCTTGGCCATCATTACACTCAATTACAATCCAATTATTATCAACAGTAAGGGCTAAGTCGACAACTAAAAAAGGTACCTGTAACTTATCTACTGCTTGTTGTGCTATTTTCAGCGCTTTTATTTTCTGTTCCTCATCCCAGTCATACTTACAAAATCCTGACCAATAATGCCCAGCCCCAACTAAATCACCATTTAACCAAAATGTTCTAAATTCAAAGCCAGGTGTAACCTTATAAGAACTTAATGTGTATTTTACAGGGCTAATATTAACGTACTCTCTACATACTAATTTTTGCCAATGTAAAATATCATTTTTATAATATTCATTAAGAATATATTCTAAATCATTTTTACTTCTTGCAATTGATAATTTTTCATCGTGTTTTGATGTCTGCCTAGATCCCTTTATAAAAATTGGAAAGTCAAAGTTAGAAGTAATCTCCATAACAGTAGGGATATGATTAAACCATTGACTTTTAGGGGTTAAATCCTCTATTAATGGGTACCAATCAGTCAATTCACTTGCCATTCTGTGTTCTTTCGGGTTATTGATTAATACAATATTTCTATCCTTAAGAGACTCATATAAATCTTGATATTTATCAATTGCACCTATGCGAGCTATGGCTTCAACTGTATCGGTTATCTCATATGGTCTGCGGCAACAAAATAAATTGTCAAATCTGAAATCGTAAACGGAAACCCCTGTTTGCATTATAATAATGCAAATTTTATCCTCTAATATTAGAACATCAAAATTATTCACAACAAACAACCTCTTAACAAGCAGTTACCAACTAACAGCGAAACCTCAAATAGAGCTGATTGAGGATATATTATCTTAAAAGGTAAATAATTATCTAGGCGGAATTAGCTGAAGGCCATTATATAACACATGTTTTAGCTACCTTAGATAAATAATTGATTGATGTCATTAGTTACAATTTCTTGCAATTTTTTACTATCTAGTGCCCCAGGAGTGCCCTTCGAGCGGTTTTTGGCAAGAAAAAATTTCCGTTATTTCTCGATTTTCCCTGATTTTTTCTTTCTGGGCCCAGTAGGACTCGAACCTACGACCAAGGGATTATGAGTCCCCTGCTCTAACCAACTGAGCTATGGGCCCGATAATACAACAATAAGGTGAATATTTTAACATAAAAGTAACCCAGAGCAAGCCTTTTAATAAGCTATTTTTGTATTGGAGCTATGGGTACCATTAATGAACAACGTCGTTACTCTTTGTTATAAACTTCTTCTACAAAGCTCTTTAATTTATCTGCTCTGCTTGGTTGACGTAATCTGCGTAATGCTTTAGCTTCTATTTGCCTAATACGTTCTCTAGTTACTCCAAATTGCTGTCCAACCTCTTCTAAAGTATGATCTGTATTCATCTCGATACCAAAACGCATTCTAAGAACTTTTGCTTCTCTAGAAGTTAAACTATCTAATAAAGTAATAATTTCTTCTCTTAATCCCTGATAAACCGCTAATTCTTCTGGACATGAAATATTTTTATCTTCAATAAAGTCTCCAAGATGAGATTCGTCATCATCCCCTATTGGGGTTTCCATCGAAATTGGTTCTTTAGCAATCTTCATTACCTTACGAATTTTATCTTCTGGCATACACATTTCTTTAGCCAATTCTTCTGGAGTTGGTTCTAAACCAGTTTCTTGCAATAATTTCCTAGAAATTCTAGTTAATTTGTTAATGGTTTCTATCATATGTACAGGAATACGAATTGTTCTTGCCTGATCAGCAATAGCCCTAGTAATTGCCTGCCTAATCCACCAAGTAGCATAAGTAGAAAATTTATAACCACGACGATATTCAAATTTATCTACAGCTTTCATTAAACCAATATTACCTTCTTGAATTAAATCAAGAAACTGTAAACCACGATTAGTATATTTTTTTGCTATAGAAATCACCAATCTCAAATTTGCTTCCACCATTTCTTTTTTAGCATACCTGGCTTTAGCTTCACTTAATGACATTAATTTATTTAAATCTTTAATATCGTTAATTGATAAACTACAATTTTGTTCAATATTTTGTAATTTTTTTTGAGCAATTAAAACTTCATCTTTATATTCTAACAGTTTAATATATTTACTATTTTGATTTATGAAATCATCTACCCAAGTTAAATTAATTTCTTGTCCAACAAATGATTTTATAAATACTTTTTTAGATATCTTTGCTTTTTTCAAACAAATTTCTGCAACAATGCGCTCTGCTTCTCTAACGAAATGCAACATGCTACGCATCTTGGCAATTAACTTATCAAACATTTTAGGGGCTAATTTAAAAGCTGATAATTTTTTACTTAATTCTTCAAAAGCTAATTTAGTATCCGGGTGCTCTCTACCTTTTTCTATTTCAACTTTTTTAGCATTTTCTATTTCTGTAGCTAAAACACTAAATCGACTTTTAACTTCTTCTATGTCTAATTCCGCATCAAATGCAGAAGAAATGTTATCTTCACTACTTTCTTCGTCAGATTCATTTTCAGAAGATGCACCAACCATCGGAACTGGAACCGGAACTTCCAGATCATCTGATGCGTCCAACAATGGCTCCCTAATTATATTATTTAGATCTATTTCGCTATCTGATATTTCTAAATCAGCTGGAAAATTATTAGCTATTGCTATTAATTCTTCATTACTTGTATTATCATCATAAAACCCATGAATAATATCACCAACTCGTAGTTCTTCATTATCAATTTTATTAAATTCTTCTATTAAAACATCCAAGATCCTTGGATACTGTGCTAAAACGCATACTACACCTCTAACACCTTCCTCGATCCGTTTAGCGATGGCAATTTCGCCTTGTCTCGTTAATAAATCTACCGAGCCCATTTCACGCATATACATTCTGACTGGATCTGTAGTTTTACCAAAATCCCCACTTGCAATTACTGCAGCGGTTTCATCCACTTCACTAACATCTTCTGGAACATCACCCATAGTTGGATCACTTAACATAGGAACTTCTGAATCAGTTGCCATATCGTATACAGCAATCCCCATATCACCAATCATTTGAATAATATCGCTTATTTGTTCAGAATCAATAATATCATTTGGTAGGTAATCATTAACTTCTTCATAAGTTAAAAAACCTTTATCTTTACCTAGAGCAATTAGAGTTCTGATCTGAGAAATTTGTCTTTCTTTGTCGTTCTCTTGATTTATTGTACTATTCATTGTTGGTACACCTACTTTTTATAAATTGCTTATTAGCTAGTTATCCTCTCTGTAAGATAATTTTACACCCTAACAAAGCGTTAAATCTAGCACTAGATCAATTTTTTGCAACTAAATTTCTCATTATTATGAAATTATTTAATTTATTATTTAGTATCACTACTAATCAACTACAAGTCATGTAACATTTGTTGTAATAACAACTTTTCTTGTTCTTCTAAAGTTCTTTGTTTAGAAACTAAAAGTAAATCATCAACTGTTTGTTCTACTAATACCCTATTAACCTTTTTGACTGCTCCCATAAATTCTTGTTCAATACCTTCTACAGGTATAAATTGAACTATTTTTTTTGCTTCAATTAATAATAGTTTTTGTGCATATACAGGTTCCAAATAAGTTGTTAGTTTTTCTATAGTAATATTAAATTCACTAACTGTCGCAGAAGATTTTAACGATTGTAAAGTTTGAACAACTTTAATAAACAAATCAATATCTGATGGTAATTTAAGTATAGAAAACTTAGCATTATTTAAAGAATCACACAATTTTAATAAATTATTATCCATCAATAACATAGCTAATGCTTTTGTGGCATTTGATATAGGGTAACTATAACTTGAACGACTATTAGAAGTTAATGTTTTTTGAGAAGAATGTTTAACAAATACTCTTTGAGAATTATTTTGCTTAAAGACACTGCTCTCTATTCCTAATAACCCAGCTAATTTTTCGTACCATAAATTTTGTAATAAATTATCTGGTAATTTAGCAATTTGTAATTTAGCTTCCTCTGCGAGTTTGTTTAAACTCTCTATGTTTTTTTCTGGGTATTTTCTAGATAAATACTCAAAGAAAAAATCAGATAATACTTTTGCCTCTAATATAAATTGTTTAAATTCTTTAGCACCTTTTTCTCTAACTAACAAATCAGGATCATAACCATTTGGTAAAGATACAAATTTTATAACATGCTTACTCTGTAAAATTCCAGCTCCCATCATACTAATAGCTAATTTCATTGCTCTAACACTAGCCTTGCAACCAGCTAAGTCACCATCAAAACAAAAAACTATCTCTGGCACAATATTAAAAATAGTTTTTACATGATGTTCATTTAATGCAGTACCTAAAGTAGCCACAACATTATAAATTTCAGATTGTGCTAACATTAATACGTCTAAATAACCCTCAACAACTATCAAACTATTTAAATTATTAAGTTTACTTTTAACTTCATCTAATCCGTATAATTCTTGATTTTTACTGAAAACTATAGTTTCTGGAGAATTAAGATATTTAGGAGTTTGCTCGGAACTTAATGCGCGAGCTCCAAAACCAATTGTTTTACCAAACTTATTACGAATTGGAAACATAATTCTTGAACGGAATCTATCATAAAATTTACCATTTTTTTCTAAAATTAAACCAGCTTGCTGCAATAAAACTTTTAGATCTAGGTCGTGTTCTAGCAACACTTCTCGTGAACAAAAATCTAGCAAACCAGTCCAATTAGAATTAACAAAACCTAATTTAAAACGTCGTACCGTAGTTAAATTAATTCCTCGATTTGTTAAATAGCCAAGCGCAGTTGTAGCTTGTGCATTACTTTTTAATAATTCTTGATGATAAAAATCTACAGCTACATTTAAAATTTTATAAATTTTTTCAATCAATGGGTTGGGCTCATGTGCTGGTTCTTTTTCCATATGTAAACCATATTGATTTGCTAAAATTTCCACAGTATCTACAAAACTTTTATGTTCTGTTAACATAAGAAAGCGAATAGCATCACCACTTTCTTTACAACCAAAGCAATGAAAAAATTGTTTATCTTTATTAACTGTGAATGATGGTGTTTTTTCTTGATGAAATGGGCACAAACCAATAAAATTAGCCCCAACATGACGCAAAGTAACTTTTTTACTGATTAGATCCACTAAATTAATACGAGATAATAAGCTGGCTATAAATTGTTCAGAAATTCTCACAACCTTTTCTTAATCACCTCATTTTAAACACCGAGTGAATACATACTAATTACACTTTAGTTTTTGGTATTCTAAAAAATAATGAGAGCTGTTTGAGCCTTGCGGAGCAAGGCAAGTTCGCGAATTATTTTTTAGAATACCAAAAACTAAAGTGTTGCAGGTATAAATAGCTATGATGAAGCTTTTAATAAACGATCTTTAACTGCTTTACCAACTTGTTCTAAATCAGCTCCACCTGCCAAAGACTTCCGCAAATGCTGCATAACTTTAGCCATATCTTTAATAGAAGAAGCATTATTAACTGTTAACGCTTCTTCTATTAGAGCTTCTATTTTAGAATCTGATAATTTTTCAGGTAAAAATTCATTAATAACAGATATTTCAAAATTCTCTTTTGCAATTAGATCTTCTCGAGATGCCAGCTGAAACTGAGTAATTGATTCTTTACGTTGCTTAACCATTTTAAGTAGTATTTCTATGATTTGCTCATTATTTAATTGGATCCGCTGATCTACTTCTTGCTGTTTAATAGCTGCTAAAATTAACCGAATAGCTCCTAAACGTTCTTTAGCATGACTTCGCATTGCCTGCTTCATGAAATCTTGGATCTGGGTTTTAAGATCTACCATAAAAAACTTACTCTATCTATCGCGTCCACCAGTTCTAGACATTTCTTTAAAATTAGCCTTTTCTCTGGCTAATTTTTTTGCCCATCTTTTTTTAGCGGCTGCTTTTTGACGTTGTTTTAATACAGAACCATTTAGATGAAACTCTCTTAACCTTAATTCTTGTAAAATACGTGTCTTATCTACAATCCTCTTAAATTTGCGCATTGCACCTTCAAAAGTATCTCCGTCTCTGATTTTGACAGTTGGCATTGAAACTATGTCCCCCAAATTAAATTAAAACTTCATTGTAATTAAAAATGAAATAAAAGCAATTATAACTTTATATTTAACAAATTATGGTGGAGGAGGAGGTGGAGCAGCAAATGAGCATGTTGGAGGCAAATATCGCTGTAATATATCTGCAGAGCTACATGTCCACGAGATAACCCCAGCACTAGTTGCTTTGCTAGAATTTGATTTCATACTTAATGTACCAGCCCCAGTGGCACCACCAGTCATAACGGTACTTTTAAATTTAACACTAATTGTACTCTCACTACTAGCAATAGTAATACTTACTGTATCAATATTAGTACTTGTATATGCATCTGCTGCAATACCAAGCCCAGCAGCACCCGTAGTCAAATCTGGCAATGCACCATTACTATTATAATAATCCACGCTCATGCTTTTTAGCTTATCTAAAATAACTAAACCTTCAGCAATCTTAGCTCTAGTTATGTAATCAGAATAAGCTGGAACCGCAATGGAAGCTAAAATACCAATTACAGCCACAACGACCATAAGCTCTACTAACGAAAATCCGATTTTTTTATTGGACATTTTATTATGCATAAGTTAATTATAGGCAACATAATTAATTTTTACTTTTAATTTAAAGACAGATTTAAGACAGATCCATGATTATTTTAGGTATAGAAACCTCTTGCGACGAAACAGCTCTAGCCATCTATGATGAAAATAGAGGTCTGCTTGGTCATGTTTTGCACACCCAGCTAAATCAGTTAACTAAACATGGTGGGGTAATTCCAGAAGTTGCTGCACGCTACCATATACAATATTTAACACCTTTATTAATTCAGTTATTAACCACCCATAATCTATCTTTAAATGACATAAATTTTATCGCTTATACTAAAGGTCCAGGATTAATTGGATCATTATTAACTGGAATAGCTTTTGCTAAGTCTCTTAGTTTTGGATTAAAAATTCCAGCATTAGGGATCCATCATTTAGAAGGGCATTTATTAGCCTGTTTAATAAATGAAGCTAATCAAACACCTGTTATTGGACCACAATTTCCATTCTTAGCATTATTGGCATCTGGCGGCCATACCATGTTAATTCAAGCAAATTCCTTAGGTAATTATCAAATTCTTGGCGAAACATTAGATGATGCAGCAGGAGAAGCACTAGACAAGACCGCTAAACTATTAGGAATTAACCCGCCAAACGGCAAAGAATTGTCTAAACTGGCAGATACCTGCCAAAATCCGGAACTTTTTTATTTTACTAGACCATTAATTCATCAAAAAAATTTAAATTTTAGTTTTAGTGGTCTTAAAACTGCCGCCATGCTTAAAATAAAACAATTTAAATCAGACGATCAAACTTACAAAGCCGATCTGGCATACGCTTTCCAAGAAGCAGTTATGGATACCTTAGTTATCAAATGCCGCCAAGCACTAGAAATTACCAAATTAAATCAATTAGTTATAGCAGGTGGTGTAAGTGCTAATTCATCGTTAAGAAATAAATTATTAAATCTTAGCAACAATTATGCTAATGGTTGTCCAATAAAAGTATTTTTTCCAAAACTAGAATTTTGCACCGACAATGCAGCAATGATTGCATTTGCTGGTCTTATGCGAGCTAAACAAGGGTATTTTGATAAAAATTCAGATATCGTCGCTTTACCACGTTGGGATTTAACATTTAACTATAATAACGAACATTTATCAGGTGAACCATAATTTAGCTACTGAGTGAATGTAAACATTTTGAGTTATAAACAAACTATGTATGATCAAATATTAATAATAAAAATAATATGCCGATAATCAAGTATGTTTACTTCTATATCACGACTAAGCAGTAGTTCTATGCATCAAGGTCAAGTTGCACCTCAAACATTTATTCCACCTAACAGCATACCATCAACCTCATCAACAAATGAAGTTGGGATGGATGATAGTGAACAATATCTAGATATCAATTTTTTAAATATTAATAGTTTTACTGTGTCAAATGTTTTTAAAAAAACTTTTAGAAACATTAATTTTGATACATACGGATTGTCAGAAATTTCAATATCTACTACATCTCCAAAATCACCACTGCAAGAACTAAGAACACTGGAAACATTGCCATCAATAAAACAAAAAATATATAATTTTTGGTCATGGCCAATAAAAAAAACTCATATTATAGTTATAATTGTTTGCACAATCGTATCACAATTAGTTACATGGTTGAGTTTTCTTATACGCAAATCAACAAATTATAATACCTTAAACCAAAAAGAACTTATAATAGATTCAATTACAAGTTGGCTATGTACTACCATAATTGGATCTGTTAGTTTTGCTATATATAACAACAAAACCAACAAATACATTAAAGATTTGTTATACTCAGAAAAACATAAAGTTCTTACGGAAAATGCAAGTTTAATTTCGCAAGAAAAGTTGTCTACTTCTAAAGAATTTACAAAACAAAAATCAATTTTGTTGTCTTATCTTTTTCATGAAATTCTCAATCCACTACAAGGCAATCTATTTTGTCTTAATATAATAAATACCATAACAAATTTAACTGAAGAACAGCAAGAAGCAATTAAAACTTTTAATATATGTATTAAAAGAATCGAATGTGTTATGAGCAAATTAAAAGAGCTACAAAAATTGCAATCAACTGAAGGTCATGAAAAAACTAATGAAAAAACGATATTTACTTTAAAAAATTTAATAAATATCGTTTGTGAACCAATAAAAAACAAGGTGCAAGATAAGCACCTGCAATTAATTTGTCAATCTAATGTTGGTTTTGATTCTAAGTTTAACGGGCATTTTGAAAAACTTGTAGAGACTCTAACAATTTTACTTAGCAATGCTATTAAATTTACTGAACAAGGATTTATTAGGGTTATGATTAGAAAAGAACGAGAAATGCAAAACAACATAATCCAACTTCATTTTGCAATACAAGACTCTGGAATAGGAATAAATGCAGATAAGCTACAACAACTTTTCAAACCATATTGCCAAACAGAACATAATGAAGAATTATTTCCAAGGGGTACAGGGCTTGGATTAAGTATTGCTCATGAATTAATTATGCAAATAAATTCAGGTGACCAATTAGAGAAATTATTGGGAGTATTCAGTAAAGTAGGTTTTGGATCGATTTTTTGGTTTAGAGTATATCTAGAAAAGATCATGTTACCCAAAAATGATCATGTATCAACACCCACACTCAATTTATCACACCAGAATTTATCTATAGAACAACCTGTGATATATAATTTAAATGTATTAGTAGTGGATGATTCTACTATAAATCAAACAATAATGAATAAAATACTTACCAGTCAGTTAGGATGTAAAGTAACTATCGCTAATAATGGGCAAGAAGCTATTGATCTAGTGTGCACCAAGCAACCAATTCTTCCATATGATGTTATTTTTATGGATATACACATGCCAATTATGGATGGTATTAAAGCTACAAATATTTTAAGAACAAAATTGCAGATTAAATGTCCTATTATTGCATGCACTGCTAATGGCACCCAAGATGATATTACGGAGTATTTGGCAGCAGGTATGAATGAATGTGTTATAAAACCTATAGATGTACAAAAACTACATGTTGCACTAAAACATTTTTTTAATTGTCCAAAAGAAGATTCTACTTCTAGCTTAGATTCATTAAGCCAAGAAAGAACGCTTATCAACAAAAATAAACACTTTCATAATAGTGAAGATTCAAATAGCAGAGATGATATCTGTCCACGAAGAGTAATCAGAAGTAATAGTAAATTATTATTTAAATTTAACTTTGGTTCTTATGAACACTTAGAACCACTACAACATACACCAACCAAACCAACCAATGAAAATGAATCAGAAAATATTTTAAAAGAAACACTTCCAGAACAACAAATTAAGTATCATAATTCACCACGAACATAACTGTTAATGTAAATAATGAAATATCTACAGGAATCATATGATAGAGCCAGAAGATACCTCAACAGAAGAATCAGAAAACACCAAATCAGAAGAACTAGATAATACTCAAACAGAACAAGAAGACACTAATACTATTATTTCAAGCCATACTAAAACTTTATTTGACAATGATTTTCCTGCTCTTTTAGAGGCATTAACAGAAGCAATGCTTGTAGCAGATCAATATGGAAAAATTGTTCTAGCTAACACCTTAGCAGAAAAATTATTTAATTATACTAAAGCAGAGTTGCTTGATTTATATATAGAAGATTTCATGCCAGTTCGTTTTCGCGAGCAACACATATCATACAGAACAAATTTTTTACAAAAACCATTTGCTAGACCAATGAACTTTGAGGTTGCTAAACAAAATTTTCATGGTATAAAAAAAAATCGCGAAGAGTTTGTTATTGACATTAGTCTAAGTCCAATTAAAACACGTGAAAAATCATTCATACTAATAGGCATAAGAGATTTAACAGAACATATAGTGTATGAAAAAAAATTAGAAGAACAAATCGCAGAATCAGCTAAACAATCTACTTTAGCAATCACCAGAAAAGAACAAAATCAAGCAATGCAAAAATTTCTTGATACGATCTGTCACGAAGTCCGCACCCCTTTACATGGTATTTTTGGTGGAATGTTTTTACTAAAAGAATCATTAAAAGAACTGGAAGAACTATATAGTGCTGATCAACCAGAATTATTTACTAAAATTAAAGAACAACTAGATATAATTAATCAAAGTATGCTGCAACAAAAAATTATTGTTGACGATGTGTTAACGATGGATAAATTAGAAAACAACAAACTTACCTTAAATGAGAAATGTTTTGAATTAACCCAAACAATAAAAAATGCTCTAAAAATGTTTGCAACTCAAATAGAATTAAAGCATTTGAGACTTATACTAGATATACCACAACACAATGTATGGATCAAAACAGATCCCAATCAACTATCAGTGGTTATTGTTAATTTAATGTCTAACGCAATCAAATTTACCCATGACGGCAGCATTACTTTTGTTGCTACTACAACATCTTATAATCAACAATATTTTGTTGTTGATTTTATGATCAAAGACACTGGAATAGGTATGTCCACAGAAGAACTAGGTAAGTTGTTTGAATGTTTTACCCAAGCTAATCATCACATCGGTTCACAATATGGTGGTTCTGGATTAGGCCTTGCAATAAGCAAAAAAATAGTTGAATTAATGAATGGAAGCATACACGTAAAAAGTCGAAATGGAAACGAAGAGCACGGAACTGAATTTTCTTTTTCTATAAAATGTAAATCTTTAACTGCAGAAGAACAATTGAAAATTGTAGATCAAAATATATCATCAGATAGTTTAAATGTAGTACAAACACCAAGATTATCTGGTAAAAAAATATTGATAGTAGAAGATAATCCAATAAATACAACTATTTTAGTGGGAATGCTAAAAAAAACTGGTTGTATTTGTAGATCAGTAGATAATGGCCAAAAAGCATTAGAAGAATTTATCAAACATAATTTTTCTTTAATTTTTATGGATCTTAATATTCCAATAATTAACGGAACAGACGTCACTATCAAAATTCGCTCACAAGAAACCCATAATCATATACCTATTATCTGCATATCAGCCAATGCAAATCCAAGTACAAAAATTATGGCTTTAGAAAGTGGCATGGACTATTATTTAACAAAACCATTTATCCAAAATGACTTATTTAGATTAATTTCTAAATGTATAGAAAATCAACACCCATTAAGCATTATTCCATCTAGTAGTTCCCTTGAACTCCATAAACTAGAACTGCACCCACCATCACCATCATGTACTACTCATTTTACCTCCTGTCGTTCTAGTCCTCGCTCAAAATTATCAAAAATAGATAGTATGGAATTTACTACTACACCTAACACCTCAAAAACTGAATCTCCACTTTCTTCTAGAAAAAAGAGGGTTTTTTTGCAAGAACAAGAAGAAGAGAGCAAACAGATGCAACCTAAAACTAAACATACATATAAAAAATGTATAATTTCATAGATTACTAAGTTACTCTAATTTAGATTGCAACTCAAAATCAATCCTAAATAATATAGCAATAGATAAACAACACACCAACAAACTATTTCCACCATAACTAATAAATGGTAATGTTAACCCTTTAGTTGGTAACAATCCGATATTAACTCCGATATTGACTATAGACTGCAACCCAAACCAAAATGATATCCCATACGCTAAATATGCCATAAAAAATTTCTTAGCTAACATCGCAGATTGTGCAATTCTTAAACAACGTAGAGTCACTACAGAAAGTAATGTTATTACAATAATCGCTCCAACAAAACCTAATTCTTCAGCAATAATCGCAAAAATAAAATCTGTATAAGCTTCAGGTAAATATAATAATTTTTGCACGCTACTACCTAAACCTATCCCGAACCACCCACCACGGCCAAATGCAATTAAAGATTGAACTAATTGATAACCTTTATCAAACTGATCATCCCATGGATGTAAAAACCCTATGATTCTTTGCAACCTATATGAAGACGTGCAAATTAAACCAACAATAATTAATCCTGCAAACGGTAATAACAAAAATAAATACCTAAGTTTAACTCCTGCAATAAATAACAAGCTTATAATAGTACAACTAACAATAAACATGGCTCCAAAATCTGGTTCTAATAATAACAATATATCAAACACTAACATCACAATAAGTGGTGCTAAAAAACCAGCAAAATTAGAACGTACATTTTCTCTTCTACGCACTAAAAAACCAGACATATATATAATCAACAATAACTTAGAAAATTCGGAAGCTTGAATAGATAGTGGTCCTAAAAAAACCCATCTAAAAGCACCATTCACTGGCCTTGATAAACCAGGAATAAAGACTAACACCAACATAATCAAACCAATAGCTGCACAATATATAGAAATTTTTTCTATATATTTAATTGGTACTAAAGTTAATACAAAAAATCCACTTAAACTAACAATTAAATATATTAAATGATGAATTGTAAAATAAAAATCTGGTACATTATATTTTTCAGCAATTGATATGGAAGCAGATCCAACCATTACTATACTAACAGATAATAAAGATAAAAAACTAAATAATAAAACAGGATCGAATATTTTTTTCAATTGCTTAGTCATTATAAAGTTCTAATACACATTGTTTAAATACTTCTCCACGATGTTTATAGTTCTCAAACATATCAAAACTAGCACATGCTGGTGAAAACAAAACCGTATCCCCCAAAATTGCAATCTGTTTTGCGATACTAACTGCCATTTGCAAATCAACCGCAATATGGCAATTTACACTATGGTGCAATATATCAAATAATTGTTCTTTGCAAGCCCCAATTAAAATAGCTGTCTTGCAATTGTTGGCAACAAAGGGCTGTAACATAGATAAATCTGCGTTTTTATTTATGCCACCTAAAATAATTATTAATTTTTTATTGTAATTTTCATTACAACTAAGATTAGCATTAAGAGCCGCAATTGTAGCTCCAACATTGGTACCTTTAGAATCATTAACCCAAGAAATTTCATTCCATGTTCCAACTACTTGACATCTATGTTCTAATCCAGAAAAATTTTTCAACGAAACATACATGTCATTCTTAGGAAAATTCAACAAATCCCCTATAGCTAAACAAGCTAAACTATTTAATATATTATGTTCTCCAGTTAAAGCCAATTCTTTAATTTGGATCATCTTGAATTGCCCATGCATTAGCCACTTATAATCTGCATCTATACTAAAATTTTGGGAACTATCAGTAAAACTTTTACCAAAAGATATGACAGATTTATTGTCAAAGCTATTATTATATGTATTTAAGTCTTCTCTATAGTACACAATATTTTTTGCATTCTTATAGATTTTCAACTTGGCAGCACAATATGCAGCAAAATCTGCATAACGATCTAAATGATCTGGAGTAATATTTAAAATGCACGCTACATCACAATATAATTGATCGACTAATTCCAGCTGAAAGCTAGATAATTCTATAATATACAACAAAACATCAGTGTTAGATAAATAATTTAAAACAGGATCCCCAACATTCCCACATAAAGCATATTTAACACCTACTTGTTCAGCCATATTGGCTAAAATATTAACTACTGTTGTTTTACCATTAGTACCAGTAATTGCTATCACTTTAATGGGGCTGTTTTTTTTTAAAATATTTATTTGTTCTAAAAATAAATTGATATCATTAGTTAATTTTGCGCCACGTTTTACAGCATTTTGTATAACTGGTAAAAATTGATTTATACCAGGACTTAATACTAAAATATCCGCATCATCAGGAATCTTTAATTCTCCTAACAAAAAATTAATTGTTGGATATTTTTCTGATAGCTTGGATAATTCTAAATTGTTTTTAATATCTGTTGCAGTAATTTTTTCTATTTGATTGTTAGTTAAAAACTCTAAGCAAGAAATCCCAGTAATACCAAGACCTAAAACACAATAATGCAATTTTTTATTCATATTATCCATTCTTCTCACCCCCCCTCTCCCACTAGTGGGAGATGGGGGGTGAGGGATCATCTTAATTTAATTGTAGCTAAAGCACATAATACTAAAATTGCTGTAACAATCCAAAATCTTATAATAACTCTTGGCTCTGGCCAACCTAATAATTCAAAATGATGATGGATAGGTGCCATACGAAATATTCTTTTACCAGTTAACTTATAAGAACATACCTGCAAAATAACAGACAATGTTTCTGCAACAAAAACCCCACCCATAATAAATAATAATAACTCTTGCCTAACAATAATCGCTATAACACCTAATGTTGCCCCAAGCCCTAAAGAACCAACATCACCCATAAAAATTTGAGCAGGATACGCATTAAACCATAAAAACCCTAACCCAGCTCCAACAATAGCTGAACAAACTACCGCTATTTCTTCTGCCCCAGCTATATACGGTAAAATCAAATAATTAGCAAAATGTATGTTACCTGCAATATATGCAAAAACTCCTAGCGCCCCACTAATTAAAATAATTGGCATAATTGCCAAACCATCTAAACCATCAGTTAAATTAACTGCATTACTAGTACCAACTATCACAAAATAAGCAAGAATAATATAACTCATACCTAATGGAAATATGGCTTTTTTAAAAAACGGTATTAACAAACTAGTTTCTACTGGAGTTTTAGCTAATTTAAATAAAACAATTGCAATAACTAAACCACATACTGATTGCCAAAAATACTTCCATTTAGCAGGTAATCCTCGATGATGTTTAAGGACTAATTTTTTATAATCATCCAGCCAGCCTATAAGACCAAAACTAACAATTATGCTTAAAATTACCCAGACATACTTATTATGTAAATCACTCCATAAAATAGTTGTTACGAAAATCGCCGTTAAAATTAAGACTCCACCCATAGTTGGGGTACCACTTTTAGATAGATGGCTAATTGGACCACAAGTTCTAATTACCTGTCCAAGTTGCATTTTACTAAGCCAATCAATCATTTTAGGGCCGACTATTAATGAGATCATTAAAGACGTTAAAGCAGCTAATACCATTCTAAGAGTTATATATTCAAAAACCGACAAAATATGAAAAAAGTTATAAGAATGCTGTAGTTTATTAAAAATCCATAATAACATATATAAATATCCTTATTAAATCTCAATTGTTGTCGGTATAATTAAACTATTTAAGGCATCGATTGCTACTTCCCGATCACAAAACGGATATTCTTGATCACCAATAATTTGGTTTAATTCGTGTCCTTTTCCTGCGATCAGAATTACATAATCTTGATAATAATTTTTTATAGCTTTATAGATTGCTTGCCTACGATCCATTTCTATAATTAAGTCCCCAGGTAACTTATTAATTTTATAACTTAAAATATCATTTATAATTTTCACGGGATTTTCGGATCTGGGATTATCTTGAGTTAAAATAACAGTATGACAATAATGATCAGCTACTTGCAGCATTTTTGGTCTTTTAGTTGTATCCCTATCACCCCCACAACCAAAAACACAACAAATTTTTTTGTTTGGATAATGTTGTTTTATAGCAGATAAGGCTTGGGCTAAACCGTCAGGGGTATGCGCATAATCAACAATTATTTGATGTTTAGCATCAATGTTATTTTTTAAATTAGTAACGACTGGTTGCAATCTTCCTGTTGCTGGTTGTAATGCACTACATTTTTCTAAGATCTCGGTAAGTGGCATCCAAATAGCACAAACCGCTATGCTCGCTAACAAATTACTTAAATTATGCATACCTATTAATTTAGTATTTAATATGCCTGTTCCCCATGGAGTTATAATAGATGCCTGTATACCTAAATTATTCAGTACTATCTGTTCACAAGTTATTTTTTTTATATTTTTAAGATAAATATCATCAGGTTGTTCTTTAAGAGATTTAGTACTAAATCCAACAATTTCTAATGGATTGTTAATTTTATATTCTTGTAAAAACTTAATAATCCTTAAACCATATTCATCATCTAAATTAATTATCGCGCACCTAAGGTTGTTGTTATAATCAGTAAATAATTTTAATTTGGCTTGAAAATAATTTTCCATGGTTTTGTGATAATCTAAATGATCATGGGATAAATTAGTAAATACAGCAGCTATAAAATCAACTCCAGCTACTCTTTTTTGATCTAAGCCATGAGAAGATACTTCCATTGCAACAAATTCACATTTTTGAGTAGCAACCTTTTTTAAATTTTCATGTAATTCAATATTGCCTAATGTAGTTAATTTTGTTTTAGTTTCAAAACAAGTATTGTCTTGATAATGTTTTATTCCTAATGTACCAAAACTCGCACAATTTATATTTTCTTTAAGTAAATTACAAATTAAATGTACACATGTTGTTTTGCCATTTGTACCTGTTACTCCAACTATTTTCATGAATGATTAACTCCACTTTGTGCTACATGTACTGACTGTGTATCAACATCTGGTGGAACATTAAGAATACGTAGTGCACCTGTCGCTATTTTAGCAAATACTGGTTCTGCTACTTGATTACCATAGTAACCACTTATCGATGGCTCATTGATTGTAACTACTATAGAAAATTTTGGAGAACTAGCTGGTGCCAAACCACAAAATACCGCTAAATGCCTATTTTTATCATAACTATGTTTACCTAATTTACGTGCTGTCCCAGTTTTACCGGCAATATTATACCCTTCCACTTTAGTAAGTTTAGATGTGCGACGACTAGAAGCTAATGCTAACATTTCTACTACTTGTTCACTCACCTTTGGGGTCATAACCCTTACACCAGCATCAGCTTCCTGTAATTTAACAAAACTTACTGGTCTTCGAATACCACGAGCTCCTAAAACCGCATATGCTCTAGCTAACTGTAATGGTGTGACTGCCATACCATATCCAAATGACATTGTTGCCAATACAAATTGTTGATTCTTTGGAGGTAAATTTAATACACCAGAACTTTCTCCAGGAAAACCACTACTAGTTGTTGTACCAAAACCTACACGATCATACATATCCCATAAAACATTGGCTGAATTAGCACTGGAGTTAGCTAAAACTAATTTACTGATCCCTATATTACTAGAATGTTGTAATATAGTTGCTATATCAACAATACCATTATTTTTAAGATCCTTAACAACCCCGCCCCTTAATTGCCAAACACCTGGACTCGTATCAACCAATGTAGTAGGAGACACTCCCTTTTCTAACACGCTTGCTAGACTAAATGCTTTAATAGAAGAGGCTGGTTCAAAATAATCTGTGACTGCAATATTTCTATATTTACCACTATTAATGTCTGTAATTTTTTCATTAGGATTAAATGTTGGTTGATTTACCATTGCTAACACTTCACCAGTTTTAACATCCAAAATAACAACACTACCTGATTTCGCATTATGCTTTAAAATACTATCTTGCAATTCTCTATGTGCTAAATACTGTAATCGATGATCAATACTACTTATAATATCTTGACCAGGCTGCATATCTTGAATATTTTTTATATATTCAACCTCTCTACCACGCCTATCATTAATCACAATTTTTTTACCAGGAATACCACGTAATTTACTATTATACGCATATTCAATGCCAGATATCCCTTGATCATCTAAATTAGTAAATCCTAATATATGAGCACTAACTTCTCCAGTTGGATAATATCTCTTATATTCTGATTTAAAATTTATACCTGGAATATTCAATTTAGCAATGGAAGCCACATTTATTGGAGATACGTGTCGTTTTAAGTACATAAATTCTTTATCAGTATATTGATTTAGCTTGTTAATAAGCTGTTGCTTATTAAGCTTTAACACATGTAATAATTTTGCAACATTAGCATTGTTTATATCAAAAACTTTTGGATTTAACCAAACAGATTCTATTTGCGTGCTAACAGCTAATGGTTCGGAATTTCTATCTAAAATCATACCTCTATATGCTTGATCATTTACTACCCTAATAACCATCGCATTGCCTTGTTTTTTTAAAAATTCTTGTTCAAAAACTTGTAAATTAATTAATCTGGCTATTACTCCAACAAGTAATATTCCAAATATCATTATTAAAAATTTATGTCTTACCATATTAGTTACTGCCCAATAATATATACTTGTTCTGGCATAATCATATTAAGAGTTTGTTTAGCCAGCTGTTCAATACGAAAATCTGCCATCCACGTGCTTTTTTCTAATAAAAGCCTACTCCATTCTGTATTTAAATTAGAACGTTCTGTATACATACGTTGTAATTGTACATGCAGCATCCTTGTTTTATGTTTACTATAAATAACTCCGAGTGCAGAACTAATAGTTAATGACATCATAAGACTAATTATGAAAAATTTTTTAGTTTTATATAGATCTATAAAAGGCCCTTCTATGCGCATTTTTCAGCCACTCTCATAATTGCACTTCTTGCTCGCCTATTGTTATTAACCTCTTCTATGCTTGGTTTTAATTTACCAAGACTTTTTAATTTAATGTGCTCTAAATTAGATCTGATCAATGGTAATTTACGTACAGCGTAGTCGGTACATAAAGTATCTTTAGAATATTTAGTAATAAAATTTTTAACAATACTATCTTCTAAAGAATGGAAACTAATAACCACTAATCGTCCATTAATTGCTAATAAATTCATTATTTCAGGTAAGGCTTCTTGTAAATTCAATAATTCTTGATTAATAAAAATTCTAATTGCTTGAAAAGTGCGAGTAGCAGGATGTTTATTTCTTGAATAAAATGCCGGACAATTTTTTTTAATAATTTCTACTAAATCAAAAGTTGTATTAATAGGCTTAGAAGATCTGGTTATAACAATAGCTTCTGCTATTTTTGGAGCAAAACGCTCTTGACCATATTCTCTTAATACTCTAATTAGTTCATTTTTTTCGACTACTTTTAACCATTCACTAGCCGATATACCTTTGCTATAATCCATTCGCATATCGAGAGGGCCATCATTAGAAAAACTAAATCCTCTGTTTTGATTGTTTAATTGCGGAGAAGATACCCCCAAATCTAGCAATACACCATCAATCTTGGAAATATTGAATTTATGACAAAACTCAGTAATTTGTTTAAAAGATCCATGAAAAACACTAACTCTTGGATCTGTTTGTTGTAATTGATTGGCAATATAAATTGCTTCAATATCTAAATCAATAACTAATAAACGCCCTTGGTTATTTAATTTATTTAAAATGAATTGAGAATGACCACCTCTTCCAAAAGTACCGTCTACATAAACACCATCTGGCTTAATATTAAGCGCAGTCAGTGTTTCTAACAGCATTACTGGTTTATGTTCATTTAAATTAACCTCTGCTCTTATTTTCATTTTCTTCTATCATCCAACCTCTATGGCCTTACCCAAGAACCTTTACTTTTTTCACTCGCGTACACTGCTATGCTCAAACAGACGCTCGTTTAAAAGTAAAAGTTCTTGGCCAGCCACCTATAAAGACAAAATTTGCAATTCTTCTGGTAAATCTTGCCCTTTTGTCGCACTAGTTTCTAACCAATCATTTCTTTTTTCTACCCAACTATTAGAATCCCAGATTTCAATTTTTTTTCCTTGCCCAACTAGCACCGTTCGTTTTTTCAACCCAGCATATTCTCTAAGTTCTTGTGGTAACAAAATTCTTCCCTGATTATCCAACAACACCTCTGTTGCATGCCCTATAAGTAATCTTTGGATACGACGTGCTGCATAATTAAAACTTGGTAACCGTTCAATTTTTTTTTCAATATCTTCCCAATGGATTAATGGATACATCAATAAACAACGTTCTTCGGTATCTATAGTAACTACCAATTGTCCATGAGTGCTGCAAATATCAAGAACTTCTCGACACCTGCTAGGGATTGCTAACCTTCCCTTCTCATCTAAACTAACTGTATTAATGCCTCTAAACATATAAAAAGATTTAATCCAATTTTGTTTACTAAATTTGTTAGTTTTTTATTATATTTATTGAAATTATTTTTTTAAAAAACTGACCCCCACTTTATACCACTTTTATCCACTTCCTTACCACCACTATAGGTATGTTTAGGTTACCTTGTCAAGGGCAGTTTACAGACTAAGTTTGACTTACTGCTTTACATAATTTATAAAACATATATGCAAACTCAAATATCAACCAAATATCGTTTAGTTGCATTGCTAATGGCATCTGTTTTACCAGGAACGCATAGATTGTATGTGGGGAAAATAAAAAGCGGTTTGTGTATGCTGGTAGTCCTGTGGTTCTTACCGTGGACATGTCTAATGTTAAATTCCAATGCTGCTCCATCAATTTTTTTATTATTATTAATTCTTTGTTGTCTTATGGGTGTATTAATTTGGATTTTGATTGATTTATCAGCAATTAGCGTTGGAACATTTAAAGATAGTAATGGTTTATTATTACTAAGAAGAAAAAATTGTGGTATTAGCGAGAAAAGCAATATAACCGCAATACTGTTATGCACATTTTTAGGATTTTTAGGATTACATAGATTTTATTTAGGCAGATCAAAAAGTGGTTTTATAATATTATTTAGTTCTTTATTTATGATATTTATAATATTGTTTAGTCCTTTATTTATGAAGATCGTATCAATGTATTTTTTTAATAACTTTATACCCAGCAACCCAATCACAATACCAAAAACAGTCTATTTTTATATAACTATCATTGCAATGGCATATTTTTTGATTTGCATGATGTGGGTATATATTATAGATCTGTTTGCTCTTTTAGGTGGGGTATTCACTGATGTTAATAATAAACTACCAAAAGATTCTTCTAGTAGCACTAGTACATAATATAAAAATTTAACGTAATTAATATTTATTAAACGTATTTGTTCACGGGGGTAGGTATTTTTTAAACTTATGGAGCATCCTGAAAGAATAAAAACACATTTTTAATCTATTAACACACTGAATGGTGCGTAATAAGTTTAAAAAATACCTATCCCAGTGAACAAATACTATTAAACTAAGCTTTCTTCTAAATGAAAATCAAAAGATTTGCTAGCTGAAGATTTATTTTTTGTTTTAGCAAAGCTACCAATTTTTAATAATTCTTTGGTTAAATTATCTACATCCAATTTAGCGATAGTTGGCTTAACTTGATCAAAAATTGTTTTTCCCTTAGCTATGGCATTAGGAAATTCTTGCGAAGTTCTTATATAAGTTTGCAATAAATGTTGAGAGTATATTGGATGACGACTTAACATATGTAAGGCATCTTGTGATAAAATAGTGCGTGCATCATATTTATTAACTAAAATCTTAAATTTAATACTAGTTGCATAATTTTGTTCTAATTCTTTTATTGCATTGCAGGTTATTTTAAGTCCTGATAAAGCAAAATTTTCTGGAACAACAGGAGCAACTACCGTATCTACCGCTAAAGTAACAGCAGCTACTGACTGGCCCAGATTAGGTGGACAATCTACAACAATTAAATCATATTGCTTTTTTAAATTAGCAAAATATTCTCTATATACCATTTCTAGTGGTAATTTTTTGAGTTTTATTACATCATCAATCAAAGCGTTTTCTATTCTACTAGCTAACACATATAAGCCTGGATACACCTTAGTTATAGCTTGTTCGTATGAATATCCTTCTGCCAAAATATCGATCATAACTGGATAATTTTCGGCATTAATATTAAAAGTGTGGGTTAGATTACCTTGTTGATCTAAATCTATACATAAAACCTTTAAACCATATAAGTTTGCTCTTATTGCAAATGCTGAAGCCAATGATGTTTTGCCAGTACCACCTTTAACAATTTGAAAAGCAATAGATTGTGGTTTTCTCTCCAAATTAAAAAAATCTCGCGCCGATGTATAACCAAAATATGATAAATTGGATGATTTATAGAAAGATAACTTTAGATCCTCTAACCTAGTAAGTGCTTGCTTTTCGGAAATATTTAATGCAACAGCAGCTTCCTTCACAATCATTTTTGGGTCCATCATAA
>CAIJNR010000048.1 GCA_903822055.1 uncultured Francisellaceae bacterium
AAGGGGTTCTAAGCAGGAATCATCTTATTTTCCGAAGTTGATTATTTTACCTGATATTTTCACCATAATTAACAAAAATACTTTTTTTGAAAACGCCATTTAACTAACCCAAACTCTGCTTGTTTTAGTTTTAATTTTCATTTTTTAACACCCTTATCTGGAAATTGTTTAATACGTGATTCTAAAGCTTTTAATCCCATATGAACATGTTCACAAACGCTATCTAATAATTTATGTGGGTTATCTTCAGCAAATTTACCATGCAACAAATTAGTAAGCAATACTTCTACACTATGTAATAATAGTCCTTTAGTACGTAAAGGCAGTGGTACTTCTTGAATAACTTTAAAAAGAGTAACACTTAATGCTTGTCCCACATAATTCATCGCTGTTTCCAGATCATCATCGGCAATATTAGATACAGAATAATTTCTAGAGCCATTTTTAAGTTGATAATCTTTAATAGCACGCAAACCACCTAATTTCATAGCTGCTTCGATTTCAGTGTAAATATACTGAGTAGCAACACCAGGATAATCTATTTCCATTAGATCAGAACATGTTGTTATAATACTTGTTAAAAATATTGGAAGATCAGTTAAAACATCGCTGTCTCTGGATAGTTTTGGATCAGATAGATCTTGTAATTGCTGTAATGAAATATTAATTATTTCCGTTAATTTATCGATGCCTTTTTTGTTTTTTACCATATTACACCTATTGTTTTAATAATTATCCAGCCTCAGAAAAAATTAGATCAGCTACGATCTTGTCAATATCAATAATGTTTCGAACATTAAAAATATAATGTCCAGAAAAATGCAAATGCTGCCACGCTACTGGAGAGATCTTTTTTATTAATGACAACATTTTCTTATTGCCAGAATATTTATATTTTTCTAATAACTTTGAAAGTATAATAGAATTATAATAAATAATGGCATTTGCAATTAATCTCCCACACTGATTGCTGATTTCTATAGCAATGTCTGTTCTACCTGTTAATTCTTTTCTACCACCAACTTGAGCAATAGCTGCACGTAATTGATGATAACCTTCAACACGATTTTGTGATTTATGAATAGTACGTTGCAATTTTGGATCACGCAAATATTGTAGAGTATAGATACTACGTACAAGACTATCAAATTCAAAAATTGCTTTACGAGTACTGTTTTGGTTATAGTTACATATTTTTTTGATTAAAGTACTTTGTGTTATTTCTTTTACAGCTAAGCTAGCAACGATACGATCAATGTTTAATTTTTCTTCTATAATTAATTTACAATCAATCACTCCAATTGGTTTGATTAAACAATTTTCATAATTTTCAAGATGATCTCCACAATATAAATGTTTCAATTGAAGTTGCAAAGTAGTAAATCTAGGTTTTAATTGTACGCCAAAACAATAAAAAATAAAGAAATTACATTTATTAAAAATATGCATATCTCCAGTAATGATATTTGGTATAATATTACAAGTATTATTATACCAAATATCAAATGCATAATGATGTTCATGCGCGCCTATAACATTGCTTTGCAAAGGTACATGATTAGCAAGTAAAGTATATGCTACAACGCCTTTACCATTTTTAAAGTATTTTTTTGAATGTTGAGATTTAGTGGTTGGACGTTTGGTTTCAAATTTTTGCCCATCAGAGCCACCATACATCATCATTAAATCTAATGAATAATACGGAAATATGCTTAATTCTGCTATCCGATTGCTGATCAGGTCATTAGCTGCTTTTAAAGTCGCAAGTCTATAACATTGTTCATTGGTTTCGTCTAAGAGATATAAAGGAATATCGGAGATTTCAGAAATTTTTAGATTACCGTGATTCATTCCTTGAGCTATTAATACCGCTATTAAGCTATCTTCAGTTATAATTTGTTTTAGATAACGTGGCTATAATGGGGTGAGTGCAGATAAAAAGTTACTTTTAGTATTAACAAATCTTAAAATATCAGCAATATCACATAAAGGAAATTTACTATAAAACTTATGTATAATTGGTTCTTCATTGATCATTTTAACTTTACGGCAAGTAATTATTTTAGTATTAACGTCATATTCTATATGGCTAAGTTTTCCTTTAACTAAATCATCATTGAAAGCTAACCAAAGTTCTTTTAATTCTAAAATTAATTTTGGTAATTGTTGCTCTAATGGTGTTTGAAACCATGGAATATTTATTGTTTTCAGGATCTCTGCTTTTTGTTCTAAAGATACTAATTCATGATCAAAAAAACGATATTTAATACTATCTTGTAAATATAATTCACCGTTGTTAAATCGCTTTCTAAGTTGCCGATAGATCCAAATCTCATATCTATTAGCATTTAACCCTATAGGATCACCTTGATGATCTATGGAAAGTATATAAGGCCGTAAATTCTTAGGGATAATTTCTTCTAACTCCTCATCTATAGGGATCTTCATAATTTTTTCTTTATTTAAAAAAGTACTTTTTAGCTTATTAATAGCTAACAACCAATTATTAGATCCAGCACTAGAGAATTCTAAAGTCATAAGTAATGGTCTAAGATTTTTTTTATATCTATACGCAGATTGATCAATGTTTTTCCATAATAAATCCATTTTATTATTAACAGGTTCACACATTTGGTTAGCAGTTATAAGTATTAAATCTTTAGACATTATTTTAAAAGCAAATTCACGGATCTTCTCAACATAAGATTCATTAGTTATAGCATCATCAACATATAGAAGTAATAAAGATCCTACTTTTGGTAAATCATATTTTTGCTTTATTTTTATTTGTACAAATTGCTTTTTAGTTTTTTCTTTTATTTCCTGTTCTAATTTTCTAGTATGATAGCAAAACGCATTAATTAAATTATCATTTAGTTGTTGGTAACGTTGCCAAGCGTAACACAACAAATACAGAGCAGTTTGTTCAAATTTTATATACTCTCGTAAATCATGGATCGTATAATAATGAGCAAGGTTTGCATAATATTGTATATTGTGTTTGGAGATGTTCAGTTTAGGTAATACGTTATTAGCAATCTGATATAAAGGTTTAAGTGTTTTTTGTTTTTGGCATTCCATTGTCATCATACTATAATTAAAATTTTTTGCATCTTGTTTAAGAGCTGCCAAACTTGATAAAGTATCCTTTTTTACTAGCAGGGTTTTCAACATATTTAGATCCACATCACTTAATAATTCGGTAAGAATTTTACTAAGACGGTTACGTTCCGTAGCAAGAGCTTCGCTTATAATAGTTTGAAAAACTGTATATTTGGGACGTACAATTTGCTGCTGTTTAAGAAAAGACACCAATTCAGTTACAATAAAGCTTGGCGAGATATCTTGTTGGATAATTTGAGTTATTTTTTGTTGTAGCAGCTTGATAAGTTGTTTAGACCATGGCTTATAATTAAATAGTTCAATAATTGCTGTTTGTTGAGCATAATTTTCATACTTTGTAATATGACGTTTGGTAAAATGTTTTCCAGAAAAGTAATGCTGTATAACAAATTGTAAATCTTTTTTCGGTACCGTTCTCCATGTAAAATTAAAAAACCATTGTTTGGCTTTAAAATATCCTATTTGTAGTGCTGAATATACTTGTGCTTTTAATCCTTTACGCTGAAAAATCAAATCTAGTTCTTGTTTTGAAAACGTAAAATATTCTATTTGTTGATTATGATCGAAATCTGGAGCTTCATATAGCGCAGATCTTTCAGCTACCGATAAAATCCTAAGCCTGGTTTTATTTGATTGTTCAATTTTATTGAGCATTATTAATTGTAATCATAATAAAACAATTATTACAACAGGCAGATCTGGAAAATAATTTTCTATAAATAATAAGATTAAAATAGCAAAATATTTAAACTTTAATCATCGTAGATGTTTATTTCACTTTTTTCTACTCCCTGTTCTAAAGCTTCTTTAGATGCTTTAGTATAAATTGCAGTGGTGTTTAATGATCCATGCCCTAATAAAGCCGCCAGTTCTACTAAATTACTAGGATTAGCTTTTAGATAATTACTAGCAAAAGTATGCCTTAAAGTATGAGCAGATACTTTAATTCTATTAATTTTGGCACGCTTTACTAAAGTAAAGATCACCAATTGCAGGGTGCGAATTACTGGACAACAACTTTGTTTGGTTAAAAATAATGGTGATTTTGGTTTTAGGGGTTCACGTGTTGCTAAATAATTACTTAAGGCTCGTCTAGCAGTAGCATTAAGCGGTACTTCTCGTTCTTTAAGTCCTTTGCCATCTGAAATATGTACCGATCCAGATCGTTTATTTATAGTAAGATCGCGATATTGTAATTTAACAACTTCGCCAATGCGTAGTCCGGCTTGTAGCATTAATTGTAATAATGCGTAGTTTCGTTTAGCTAAACCATGAGAAGATTGACCAGCAACTCGTAATAAGGCATGAACTTCAGCTTTAGTAAGAGCTGATGGTTGAGTTGCGTTTTTAAGTCGAACAAAACGTACTTCAACTGCAGGATCTTTACGAATAAGTTTCACTTGGGTAGCCCAATTAAAAAAGCGTTTTAATGATTGGAGACGACGATTTACTGAGGTAGCTTTTTGTCGTTTAATATTAACTAATTCTTGTCGATAGGCTCTGAGATCGGCTGAATTTATTTTTTTGAGTTCAATTGAGTAGCCATATAATTCCTTTAGCCAGCGTAAAAAGTAACCTACATCATCTAAATAACCATGAACAGTTACCGGAGACAGATCTTGTTGTACCAGCTTTCTTTTAAAACGCAATGCATAGGGCCAGAAACATATTGCACTCCTGATAGGAGTAAGGCATGTGCGGCAAGATTACATAGGTATAGGGTTTAGGGGATTCTATAAATTTGCTAAATACGCTACAAATGTTAGCATGATAGATGAAACAGCTAACAA